>CAIRDU010000351.1 GCA_903877395.1 uncultured Planctomycetaceae bacterium | reverse complement strand
GTGAAATTGCGGGCCGGATCGTAGCCGGGGTGGGCATCGGTCATGTCGCGGGCCAGCACACATTGGAGACCGGCCGACTTCATCGCGCGAAGTCCCATGGGTTTGCCCAACAGGCAGACCTGGGTGTGGAACCCGACATAAATGAGGTGGGTCAGGCCGTACTTTTGGCATAGCGCGTACACCTCGGCCTGGGTGTCCGGCATCCAATCGTTAGAGCCAATGACTAGATCCGGGTGCATCCCGTCCCAACCATAATTGCCGCCGCAGCGTTCGGCCCCGCAGGCACAACCTCCGGCATCGGGCACCGGCGGGCAGGTGACATTCACGGCGGCCGGTACCGTTATTTTCGGCAGGTTGAACACCGCCTCCCGCTGCGGATATCCGACGTAATTGTCCACCACATCGCTCGGGCAAAGGAAGACGGGCATTCCCATATCGCGGGCCGCGGCTAGAGCCTTATTAATGCGCGGCACGAAGGCATCCACCCGCATGGTGGCCGTCTTGCACCAGTGGTAATTCCAAATATCCACCGCAACCACGCCGATGCGCGACGAATCCACCTGCTCGTGGGTGATGACGATTTTGCCCGTTTGGGGGTCGCGGGTTTGGAGGCTCCAGCGAACGGGCACCGCGGAAATCCGCGGCAGGAATCCCAAACACAAGAGGAGGGCGAACCACGGTCGGGCAAAGGTGTTCATGGAATCAGAGGGGGCTGCCGGTCATACAACCGTCAAACGGCCGCCCTCGCAAGCCACTCCTCAAACCACTGCTCACGGATCCCGCAAGATCGGCGGCGTGGTTTTTCGGAGATCCCGAAAAATTTGTAATGAGGTCACCAGCGACCAGAGCCAGGCCGCCCCGAACAAGGCTCCGCCCACGATCAACCCTTGCGAGGGGGGCCAGGAGACCGAGTCGCCAGACTGGAGGCCTTCCCATGCCCCTCGGACCAACTCCCAAAACCAGAACAGGATCGCGATAAAGCCTGAAACGGACAAACCCATCTGCAAAAGGCCCACCCATCGATGACCCGCCAAATACGACCCCAGCCCGGGCGTGGCTCCCAGATTGATCGCCAACGCCGTCCAACCCATCGATCGACTACGAGGCTTTTCGGCCATGGATGACCGTCTCATAGGCATACATCGTCGCCAAGATCGAGATGGGCACCGTCACCAGCAATCCCACCAGACAACACAACATTCCGAATAAGTTTAAAATCGATATCACCACCGACAGAGCCAGGCACGACCACCAGTGCCGACTCACCTGCCGCCAACTCCGCTTCATGGCTGTCCAGAAGTCCACGCGTTGATCCAGGATCATTGGCAACGAGAACATCCAATTGACCGTCAGGAAAACGGTGACCGGAAGGCCGAGCAGAATCAGTCCCAACCCCGGTACCAACGCTGCAAAAGCCGGCCAACTGGCCGAACCCTTCGCCAAGCCCATGATGACGGTCAGTCCCACACTGAAGAACAGGACGATGAATCCCGCCAACAGGGGCAATGACGCCAAAATTGCCTGCACCCACTGTCCCAGGAACAAATTACCAAACATCCTCCGGAACCCATCGAAGAGGGATCCTAAAGGAGGCGTCTCTCCACGAATCACCCTCAGATAAAGGACATAGAGACCGGCCATGAGCGGCGCTCCAATGACAAAACTACACAGGCTGAAAAGCACTCCGATGTAAGGCAGAGCTCCTAAAATTCCCAGACCGAAGAGGATGAGCACGTACATCACCGTGGGCCCAAAGAGGGTTGAGAACTGCTGTTGGAACAGCCTCCAAGCGGACGTCAGGCAGGCGACGACATCCAAGTCGTAATCCCCGTCGAAATCAGACGGAATAGAAAGGGCTTCCGCTGAAGAGACCGGCGTCGGCGAAAGCAGGACCGGCGGTTGAAGCAAGACTACCAATTCAGGCATCTCGCGCAGGAAGCGCCAGACACCGTCGTCACCCTGAACGCGGGTCTCGCCGTTGACGCGCTTTTCGGCGATCCACTGCCGCAACTGTTCGGCTGATACCGGACCGTACTCATTTCCGTCGCTGCCTAGAATTCGATACATGGTATGGGCTTGAAGGTGAGCTGAATCAGTAAAATCTGGCAAACTGGGACTTGATCAATCCGCGCAAAATTAATCTGAAGACTGTCATTGAACCTATCAATCCGGGCCTCGGTCATCGATTGGAAACGTCCGGAAGACAGCACGTCGAGACCTCAGATTCGAATCACGATTCGACAGGGACCTCAACGTAGCGTTGAGTGATCACATATTTATGCGAAGCACCCGCGCCATCCCGTTGCTCTGCCTGCTGGGCGTCGTTGTGTCGTTGGC
>CAIRDU010000350.1 GCA_903877395.1 uncultured Planctomycetaceae bacterium | reverse complement strand
CACCACAAAGGGCCCACCATGATCCGTGCCTCTGAATCGTCCACTGTGTGTTCCCGTCGGCAGATCCTGCGTGCCACCACATCGGCCGTCAATCGGCCGCGGCAAGGAAGTGGCCGTGTTGCCCCGTCTGAACTGGGATCTCTGGCAGGGGCCTACGCCACGAAAACCATTTCGCGAAAACTTCGTGCACTATAATTGGCACTGGTTTTGGGACTGGGGCAATGGCGAGCTAGGCAACAATGGCGTGCACGGCTTGGATGTCTGCCGCTGGGGACTCGGCGCTGGCTATCCGATTCGAGTCGAGTCGGCAGGCGGTCGCTACCGTTACGACGACGATCAGGAAACTCCCGACACGCAAGTCGTATCGTTCAAACTGGATGGGCATCGAACGATCACCTGGCAGGGTCTCTCGTGTAACCTCCCACCCGAAGCCGCCGGACGACGGACCGATGTCATTTTCTACGGCGAGAAAGGCTCGCTGGCGATACTCGGCTCGAGCTATACCGTGTTTGATGAAGCCGGCAAAGAACTTCGCAACCAACGAGGGGATGGTGAAGAAATCATCCATACAGGCAATCTGCTGGCTGCGATTCGGGACGGCGTTCCACTGGCCAGCGACATCGAAGAAGCCCACATCTCAACGCTGTTTTGTCACCTCGGAAATATTTCACAACGCCTCGGCCGCTCGCTTCACTGCGATCCTACAAACGGCCACATTCTCGACGACGCCGAGGCCATGAAACTCTGGAAGCGTCAGTACGAACTTGGATGGGAACCCCGCGTCTAGCGGATTATGGACCACGTATGGTTGCCGAACGAAGCTGCGACCAGACGCCAGCCAACTGATGGGTTCCATTCAGAGAATATTCGTATTCCGCTCTATTGAACGGATCCTTTGGCCACAAACCGGCCTCAGGCTACAATGATGGCTCGGAGCCCACGGGCGGGCCTCCATGACTTTGCGATCTGCTTGCCCCGTCTCGGGGCATCAACGACATGATCTCGATCCATCCTATGCCTCCGGGTACACGGCCCCATCCAGCGACCGTTCTGTTGGCCAGCATATGGATGGCCACCACGATTGCCGGTTGCTCCGGTTCGTTGCAACGGGAGTCCACGGCATCGGCACCACTGCCTGCACCGTACGACTGCCGATTTACCGAAGAACCAATCACAATCGACGGCAAACTCGACGACCCGGCATGGAACCATGCCGCTGTCATCGATCGCTTTCAGATGCCTTGGCTCAGACAAAAAATGAGCTTAGCACTCAAAGCAACGCGAGCCCGTCTCCTCTGGGACAGAGCATGCCTCTACATCGCAGCCGACCTCGATGACGCCGACCTGTACGCCACGATGACCGAGCATGACGGCAACACGTGGGAGAACGACGTCTTTGAATTGTTCTTGAAACCAGCCGTCGACAAGCCGTCATATTATGAGTTTCACATCACCCCGGCGAACACAGTCTTCGACCTCTTTTTGCCTCGTCGGGGGCACATAGCCCGCTTTCGGCGGGACCGCGAGTTTCACATCGAGTCGGCAGTCTCTCTGCGCGGCACGCTCAATCGCTGGACGGATCAGGACGAGGGATGGTCGGCCGAAATGGCAATCCCTTGGTCAGATCTCATGCCCACAGGTGGGCGGCCGGACCCTGGCGACACGTGGAGATTTGCACTGTGCCGCTACGATTTTGACATCGCACAGGAGAAGCCCGAACTCTCGACCTCTGCCCCCTTGGCATCAAAAACATACCCCGATTTCCACTCCCACGAAGACTTCGCTCCAATTCAGTTCACGATGCCGCCGGCCCACAATGCAACTCGCCCCTACGGTATTCCGCAATATGTGCCGGTCACCACATCAAAGGTGGTGGGCTCGCCCGACGTGCCCCTGCCGTACACGGTCCAACGAGTCTTGCCAGCGGCCCGCATTTCGTGCCCGATTACGGTGGCTGCACAGCCAGGCAGCGATCGCTTGCTTTTCGTCACGGAACCGGCGATGTACCAACCCTCAAAGGTCATGCGAATGCGTGACGACCCAAACAGCTTTGAGCCGGAGACGCTCATCGACGTGGATGATCCCGATCTCAAACTCGGCACGGTACACTATTCAATCGTGTTCCATCCCGCGTTTGCCCAAAACGGTTACGTCTACATCGGCAGTAACGGTCCTCGCAGGCCCGGCGTCGCAGACGCCTCGGTCGGGCAACCCGGCGTAGCCAATAAGATGACGCGGATCACCAGGTATGTGATTGACCGCGAACCGCCCTACGCATTTCATAACGATTCCGCCGAAGTCATCATTGAGTGGGATTCCGACGGCCACAACGGCGGCGACATGGCGTTCGGTCCAGACGGACTGCTCTATGTGACCTCCGGCGACGGCAGTTCCGACTCCGACACCGATCGCGCAGGACAAGACCTCACCCGACTGCGGTCCAAATTGCTTCGCATCGATGTCGATCACCCCGACGAGCAAACACCGGGAGACGGCCGGGCCTATTCCGTACCCGCCAATAATCCGTTTGTAGATTCACAAGAGTCATCCGACGGCCAAAAAACGGCGATCCGGCCAGAAACATGGGCCTACGGCTTCCGAAACCCATGGCGTATTGCGATCGACCCTACCAACGGGCACATCTGGGTCGGCAATAACGGCCAAGATCTCTGGGAGCAGGTCTATCTGGTCCAGCGAGGCGCGAACTACGGCTGGAGCCTCGTGGAAGGGAGCCACCCGTTTGCGCCCCAACGCCCTGCGGGCCCGCACCCGATTTCAAAGCCAATCGCCGAACACTCCCACGCCGACGCGCGTTCGCTCACTGGTGGCGTCGTCTATGCCGGAGAATTGCTACCTGACCTAAAGGGGGCCTACCTCTACGGCGACTATTCGACAGGACGCATCTGGTGCATTCGGCACGATGGGGAAAAAGTCACGCGACACGACCTCATTGCCGACACAACGCTTCAGATCACGAGCTTTGGCGTCGATAGCAAAGGTGAGCTCCTGATCACCGACCACCGACCAAACGACGAGGGCGGGTTCTACCGTCTCGTTCTGAGCCCCCCTCAGCAGGAAGTGCGTGCGTTCCCACAGAGGCTTTCAGAAAGTGGTCTTTTTGCATCCACGCGCGATCACACGATGGCTCCAGGCGTGATTCCGTATCTTGTGAATGCACCGCTCTGGAGCGATGGCACACACAAGGCAAGATTTTTTGCGTTACCGCCCTCCAAGGACGACCGTGGAGCCGACGTGCCAACAGGAATCGATGTAACCGACTCAGGTGGCTGGAATTTTCCCAACGGCACGGTATTGATTAAATCGTTCGCGATCGACGAGGAAGAGGAGAACCCTGCCTCGCGCCGT
>CAIRDU010000349.1 GCA_903877395.1 uncultured Planctomycetaceae bacterium | reverse complement strand
TCCTCGGCCGCGTCATCGCCGAAAGCGATGTGGTCGTTTCCACCGCGGTGATTCCTGGCCAGAAGGCACCCATCTTGGTCACCCGTGAGATGGTGTCGAAGATGCGGCCAGGCAGCGTGATCGTCGATCTTGCCGCCGAACGAGGGGGAAACTGCGAAGCCACCGTGCCGGGACACACCACCACCACCGACGGCGTGACGATTGTAGGCCCCACCAACCTGCCCGCAGAGGTACCGTTTCACACGAGCCAGTTGTATGCGCGGAATATCTCGACGTTTCTCCTGCATCTCGCAAAGCTCGGCTTGCCGGAGGTTTTGCTCGATGACGAGATCTGCTGCGAGACTCTTGTGGCCAGGGGCGGCACGGTCGTGCATCCCAAGGTACGAGAGCGGGCTGGCCTGCCCCCGCTGAACGCCCTGTGTGCAAAGGAAACCCCTCCTGCGCACGAAACGTCTTCGCCTCACGCGTGATTTTTTATTTCGTTTTCACTATTTTTTGGAATTTATTTTCCCTCGCTGGAACACTCCTATGCTTCTGCCCAACGCCCTGCTCCTGCCACTGTGTGCCGCGCACTCCACGCTCTTCGCCGCTGCCGCTGCGGTCGGCGAAGATCCAGCGTCGCAGTTTATTCGCCTGCTTACTGTTTTCTTGTTGGCAATGTGGGTCGGTTTTGAAGTGATTACAAAAGTGCCACAGCGACTCCACACCCCACTCACCAGCGGCTCCAACGCAATTTCCGGAATCACCGTGGTGGGAGCGCTGGTTGTAGCTGGCGCCCTCTCTAGCGGTTTTGGCACGCTGCTGGGATTGCTGGCCGTCGTTCTTGCGATGATCAACGTAGTCGGCGGTTTTGTTGTCACACATCGCATGCTTGAAATGTTCAGCCCAAAAAAGAAGTAAGCACATCGAAAAGAGTCTTTTATGTCGACCCAAGCCTGGATCAATCTCGCCTACCTGACAGCCTCGATGCTGTTCATCATGGCCTTCAAGCTCATGACCGGCCCCCGCACAGCGGTGCGGGGCAATTACTTAGGCGCTGCTGGTATGGCGATCGCCATTCTTGCGGCCTGTTTTGAGAAGCCGGTGTTACACAGCCTCACAGCCAACGGTGTATGGCCGCTTGTCATGCTGGGTATTGCGGGCGTGATTGGCGGCGGCATCGGCGCCATTATGGCCATCAAATATCCGATGACAGGGATGCCGCAGATGGTGGCCCTGCTCAACGGCTTTGGCGGCGCGGCCTCAACGCTCGTGGCCGGGGCTGAACTGTGGAACATGACAGGCAACGTCTCGTCGCCCGATGCTGTTGTGGCCCAACAATCAGTCGTGCAGTTGGCTCCGTGGACGCAGTTCGCGATTGCCACTGCGTTTACCGGCCTCATCGGCGCCGTGACGTTCTGGGGCAGCCTTGTCGCCTTTGCAAAACTCGAAGAGTTGCCGCAATTTAAAAAGGCATGGACCGATCCCATACGCCACAAGATCAATCTGGCTCTGGCAATCACAACCGTGCTGTTGATCTGGGCCGTCTGCGCCCACCCAAGTTGGACGATCCTGTACTGGCTGCTTGTGGTCGTCGGGAGCGCGCTTGGCTGCACGCTCACGCTGCCGATCGGTGGAGCCGATATGCCCGTCGTGATCTGCCTGCTGAACAGCTATTCCGGGCTTGCCGCCGCCGCCGCTGGGTTTGTAATCGATAACTCGGTGCTGGTGATCGCAGGTTCGCTCGTGGGGGCTTCGGGGCTGATTCTGACGGCGATCATGTGCAAAGCGATGAACCGTTCGCTGGTGGGCGTACTCTTCGGTGGGCTCGGCACATCCACATCCACCATCTCCGATGACTCCGTTTACGCAGGGAAGATCAAGAGTGCTGGGGCTGAGGAGATCGCCATGGTGCTGGAGGGGGCTTCACGAGTTGTGATCGTGCCGGGCTATGGACTCGCTGTCGCACAGGCACAGCATGCCGTGCGGGAATTGGCCAACGCCCTCGAGAAGCGAGGCACAACGGTTGAATACGCAATCCATCCGGTGGCCGGTCGAATGCCCGGTCACATGAACGTGCTGCTGGCCGAGGCAGACATTCCCTATGAAAAGCTCCGCGAGATGGACGACATCAACCCCACGTTTCCGGAAACCGATGTGGCGATTGTGGTTGGCGCCAACGACGTTGTGAATCCCGCCGCCCGCACCGACCCCAAGAGCCCGATTGCTGGCATGCCGATCCTAGATGTCGATAAAGCCCGCACGGTTGTTGTCGTGAAGCGATCGCTCTCTCCAGGCTTTGCCGGCATCCCAAATCCTCTGTTTGCCGCCGACAATACGCTCATGTATTTCGCCGACGGTAAGAAGGCGATCCTTGACCTCACCGCCGCAATCGAGAAGTCGTAGCAGGAGCACAAGGCTTCTGGGTTCAGTTTCCGGGTTCAGTTTCCTGGTTCAGAATGGCAGCCCAGAGTGCGTCTGACACGAGCAATCCCTTGCGGGTGAGTTGCACGCGTTGGCCGTTGTCTTGAGCCAGCCCGCCGGCGACCCATCCGCGAACCGCGCCTCCAGCAATGGCATCGAACGAAAAGCCGCTGACTTGCTCGAACGCCTTGCGATCAATGCCGTCGCGGCGACGCAACCCCACAACCACTCGCTCACGTGCTGCCTGCTCCTGTGTCATCGCGTCGCAGTCGCCCGTGAAATCCTCGCCTGCAAGCACGCGAGTCATCCACCCTGTTGTGCTGCGATGATTGGTGATTCGCGTGCGGCCATCAAACCGGGCTGCCCCCGGGCCAAATGCCTCCCACGGCCGACAATCCCAGTAGGCCTCGTTGTGGCGGCAGCGAAAGCCTGCCTGAGCAAAGTTTGAAACTTCGTAGTGTTCGAAACCCGCCGCTTCGAGTCGGTTGATCGTGGCTTCAAACATATCGCATTCCAGCGACTCTTCGGCCCGATGCAACATTCCCTTCTGCCGCAGGCTGTCGAACCCGGTCCCCTTTTCCCATGTGAGGCAGTAGACCGAAACGTGTTGCACGCCGAGCGACTTCACGGCCTCCAGATCCCGCTCCACAGCGGCCAGCGACTGGCCCGGTGCAGCGATCATGAGATCAACGCTGACAGTACACGCTCTCGATAACAGTCGATCCACGGCCCTCCGCACGTCATCCGGTGAATGATCCCGATCCAGCGATGCGAGCGTGGCTGGATCGAGCGACTGGCCGCCGAGGCTG
The DNA here is from genome assembly GCA_903877395.1 of uncultured Planctomycetaceae bacterium. Taxonomy (GTDB): domain Bacteria; phylum Planctomycetota; class Planctomycetia; order Pirellulales; family UBA1268; genus BAIKAL-G1-2R. The sequence continues at coordinate 16,212 of CAIRDU010000349.1, read as the reverse complement.
ACTCGATTTACGCCGCAGTCGCATGCTGCAGCTACGAAGTCGATCGTTACGTCGCTCGGATTGGCTTCGAGCGACACCTCGGCGCCCTCGTTCGGCACAAGCGTGTTGGCGAGGATTGCAAAGAGTTGCCGGATGCCATTGGGCCCCAGATGCGACGGAGTGCCTCCGCCGAAATAAAGCGTGTCCAGCAGGAGTCGCTGTGTTACCCGCGAGAGTTCTCGTCCGAGCGCCTGAAAGTATCGCTCAACCAAGTCGTCGCGGCCGGCGACGAGTGAAAAATCGCAATAGCCGCAGCGGTGGCGGCAGAATGGCACATGGATATAGGCGGAGTGCGGCAGCAATACCATTTCTCAACTCGCGACTTCTCACAACCAGATATGCAGCCGTCCATCGAGCATGTCGGGAAGCCGTTTGGCAATGACCCGCCGGATGCGTTCGTCGGTGTACCGCGACGAGAAGTGCGTGGCGATCACAACCTCGTTGTGAAACCGTTCGCGGCGGGCGAGCAGATCGTCCAAGTGCATGTGCCCAAACTTGTGGATTTTTTCCTTGCGATGGCTGTGGGCCACAAACGTCAATTCGGTAATCAGAATCATCGCTTCAAACATCGCTGGGCAGCCGTCGAGGCCTTCCGGCGAACTGTCGCCGAGGTACGCCACCAGCGGCGTACGCACTTCGTGAGTGACATCAGTCCCAGAGAGTCGCAAGTCGCGGATTCTGTCGCCAGGCAAGCCTTGAAACTCCTGCTTTAATTTGCGTCGGCGATCCCAGACCACATAGCCAACGCTTGGCAGCGTGTGGCATGTAGCCGAGACTGTCACAACGTGCTCCCGCGAGAGCTCAATCTCATCGCCCGGCCTCGCGGGAAGCAGCGTGCAGGGCAGTCGGCCACGGTCGAGTCGCGAGACTGCCTTTAAGAGCCTTTCGATTGGCTCGATGGCCGTCTCTGGCAAATAGATCGTGGGCGGCTCCATCTTCATCATGCGCCGTCTTGCGACATACACAGGCAGCGCCGCGATGTGGTCGAGGTGTGTGTGCGTGATAAACCACGTGCTCGTGGCCATAAAGTTCCACGGCTGCCCGCCCAAATCAAAACCGAGCTTCAATTCTGGAATCCGCCAGTAGCTTTGGACAGCGGCTCGCGAATAGCCCTCGATCGTAAGCCCCTTGTGAACGAGGCTGCGAAGCGGTGCGTTGTCGATCATTCGGTCTTTCGGGAAACGGGCGATGGGGAGATCGCGATGGCAGGCAACTCCAGCCAGATCTCATCAAATAACTGATCCTGTGTCGTGGACAGTTTGCCACGTCGTACCAGTTCCAGCACGGCCAGAAAGATACCCACAAGTTTTATCCGAGGCATATCATCCTCGAATAACCCCGAGAAAGCGACCCTCCCCTGCTCCCGCACGAGCCTTTCGAGCCGATCGATGTAAACATCGATCGGTGTGTCGTCTTGCACAATCTGCCGCGGCCGCCGTTTCTCTCGTTTGCGCAACACGCGAGACATCGCACCGACCAGATCCCAAACATGCACTTCGCCAATCGTCACCTCGGCTGGTGCGCTTCGCTTGGTGGACTCGTCGGCTGGCGTACGTGGGAAACGCAATTCCCACTGGCGAGCCCGATCTTCCAGGAGAACAGCAGCGTCTCGATACTGCTTGTATTCGAGCAACCGCTTGACGAGGTCCTCGCGAACGAGATCGACCGGTTCCTCTGTCTCCTCCGGCCGCGGCACCAGCGCCCTGGCCTTGATTTCCAAAAGCACGCTGGCCAGTTCGACAAACTCCCCAACCTGATCGATTGCCAGTTCCTCGATCACGTCCAGATAGGCCACAAACTCTCCGGCAATCTTTGCGATCGGCACCTCAATCACATCCACTTCATGCCGCTTCACGAGGTGGAGCAGCAAGTCCATTGGCCCAGAAAAGACTTCAATCGCAACCTTGAATTCCACGCGTTATCCTCGTGCCGTTCGAAACCAAACCAAGCCAGACGATCATTTGCAGTGGACGGCCGTGGGATGTCAATGCCGGCTTGCGTCGGGCACGTTTCGTTCGAGGCATTGGCCGTTCAATAGGGGATGCGTTTTTCAACACATTCCCGCACATCGCAACGAATCCTGCCGCTTTTCGTGTACCATTTTCCGAATGAACATCGAAACCCTCTGGGCACCGTGGCGTTTGGGCTATGTGCAAGGACGCGACACCGGCACGATCCCGCCAGCAATCGACGCTGCTCGCTGGCGGCACGGCTTCGATCACGACTGCTTTGTGTGCCGGGCCGTTGCCGCCGAGCCATCTGAAGACCGCGCGATTGGCGTACTTGAACGCACATCGCACAGCGTTGTTGTGATCAATCGCTTTCCCTATTCCAACGGACACCTGCTTGTGGCTCCGCTCGATCACCATGCCTCCCTGACGATGCTTTCGGACGCCACCTTGCTCGATTTGCAGCAGTGCCTCGCGCGGTGGTGTGGCGCGATTGAACGCTCCATGCAGGCACAGGGCTTTAACATCGGCCTCAATCTCGGAGCCGTTGCAGGGGCTGGGCTGCCCGGCCACCTTCACTGGCATATCGTGCCTCGCTGGAGTGGCGACGTGAACTTTATGCCTACAACCGCTGGCGTGCGAGTGTTGCCACAATCGCTGGACAGCCTTTGGGAGCAGTTGCGACCATGATGCCCACAGATTGGCAGACGCGAGAATCCCTCACGCTGGCTCCTTGGGCCATGCATGCGGCCGAGTCGCGGGGGAGAGTCCACGAGGAATCCCCGCACCCTTTCCGCAGCCCTTACCAGCGAGACCGGGATCGAATCATTCATTCCGCAGCCTTCCGTCGCTTGGCCCACAAGACGCAGGTGTTTACTGGCTACCACGGCGATTACCACCGCAGTCGCCTCACGCATACGCTGGAAGTTACGAGCATCGCCCGCACGCTTGCTCGGGCACTTTTGCTCAACGAAGACTTGGTCGAGTCGCTGGCTTTGGCCCACGATATCGGCCATCCACCACTTGGACATGCCGGTGAAGACACGCTGGATACGTTGCTTCGAAGTGAGGGCGGCTTTAACCACAACGCGCAGGCGCTGCGCATCATGGAACTCTTGGAAAATCGCTATCCACATTTCCTAGGACTGAATCTCTCCCGTGAGGTGCTCGAGGCGCAGGCCACTCGCAAACGCGACAACACGGCGCCGGCGCCACTTTTAGAAACGCAGGTTGTCGATGCCGCCGACTCGATCGCCTACGATACCCACGACGCCGACGATGCAATCGAATTGGGGCTTCTGACGCTCGAAGAACTGTGTGAGTTGCCTCTGGTAGCCGATGCCGCAGCCCGCTCTCGAGACCGTTACGGCCCGCTTGCCGGGGTTGACTTACGACGCGCAGTGCTGCATGAATTAGTCGAATTCCAGGTGGCAGAACTCGTGGCAGAGAGCCGCCGAAAGCTCGTAGCCGGTTCGATCGATTCAGTCGCCAAAGTACGAAGTGCGTTTGATGGCACCGATGGAAAGGGGGGCGTGCGGATCGTCGCCCCTACGGCTGCTCTTTCGTCCGGCAAGAAACAGCTTGAAAAGTTCCTCTTTCAACGGGTCTACCGTAGCCCGCAGGTGATGGCAGTGCGCACCGCCGCGCAGGAAAAGCTCACGCAACTCTTTGTGTGGTACTGCTGTCACGCCGCTGAGCTCCCGGCCGGATTTCGGAGCCGCGCCGACCAGTTCGGGGTGCCACGCAGCGCGGCCGACTACATTGCTGGCATGACCGACCGCTATCTGGAACTGGATCATGAGCGTCGGCTGGGAAGTCGCTAACGGCTGGTAGCGTGCCGCGACTGCGGCATGCTACGTGGGCAGGACGTCACACACTCGCACGGCCTGCTGGAGGCCTGCCAGCGGGTCGCGAGTGGGAATAAACTCTTGCCCCACAAACCCCTTGTAGCCGATGTCGAGGAGCTTTCGCATGATCGGTGGGTAGTTGATCTCTTGCGTATCATCGAGTTCGCCGCGGCCTGGATTGCCGGCAGTGTGCACGTGGCCAATCACGTCCTTGCATTCTTCAATCCGTCGGATCACATCGCCGTTCATGACCTGCACATGGTAGATATCAAAAAGCATCTTGAGTCGCTCAGAACCGACGCGACGAATAATGCCGGCCACATAGTCGACATCATCCCCCTGGTAGCCCGGGTGTCCCTTCATCGGATCGCTGGCATCACGAGAGTTGAGATGTTCGAGACAGACTGTGATGTTTTTCTTTTCGGCATGAGCCATGATCTGCCGGAAGCCTTTCACGCAGTTGTCAGCGCCCTCCTCTAGCGATATCTCGCCGCTGGTGGGATCGCTCGCGTCGCGCCATTTGTAGCCGGTGAAAGCGATCACAGAACGAAAGCCCGCCTCAGCGCAGGCATCGATCATCTTTGTCGTGGCGTCGATCACCATGCCGTGGTATCGAGGGTTGTTGAAGCCCGTCATAAACGCAGCGACGGGCACGCCATTGGGCGCAATGGCTGAAGTGAGTCCGTGCTTCTGAATCGTCGGCCACGTTTCAGGGGGCGCCAGTTCAATCGACTGACAGCCGATTTGCTTGGCCACCTGACACATCTTTTCGATGTCCCACCGATCGCCTGCCGCGTGAAAGCACCAATACACAATCGACTGGTGGATTCGGCCGGCCGTCTGGCCTGCTAGGGCAGTCGTCTGCGCTCGGGCCACTGTGCCCTGCGGGATCGCGGCAGCCACTCCTGCAGCAGCGACTGCCTGAACGATCTCGCGACGATTGAATGCTGGCATCGAAACAACCTCACGTGTGATGGATACGCTCAGGCAACCGAGCGCGAACCGGGGTCGCTCGTGTATGCTCCCCGTATGCTACGCTGAGACGGATGACAGGTCGATCCGGCCGTGGTACACCACAGGGGTCTTTGGGCCAGGAGTGTTTCCATGGCTCGCAATCTTGATCCATACCACACCAACGTTTTGGAAATCCGATGTCCTCAATCAATCGCATTCTTGTGACCGGTGGTGCCGGATTTCTCGGCAGCCATCTCTGCGAACGACTCGTGGAGATGGGGCACGATGTGATCTGCATCGACAACTTTTTCACTAGCCAGAAAACAAACGTTTCCCACCTGCTCGGCTGCGGCAATTTTGAACTGCTGCGGCACGATGTGATCCACCCGCTTTGGCTGGAAGTGGATGAGATTTACAATCTCGCGTGTCCGGCTGCTCCCGGCCACTATCAATACAACCCCATCAAGACAATGAAGACATCGGTGATGGGAGCCATCAACGTATTGGGCATGGCAAAACGTTGCCGCGCGAAGGTACTCCAGGCCTCAACGAGCGAGGTCTACGGCGATCCAGAGGTACATCCGCAGCCCGAAAGCTATCGCGGCGCGGTCAACCCTATTGGGCCGCGGGCCTGCTACGACGAGGGAAAGCGGGCTGCCGAAACACTCTTCATGGACTACCACCGCGCCAACGGCGTGAACATTCGGATTGTGCGCATCTTCAACACCTACGGCCCGCGCATGCATCCATTTGACGGCCGCGTTGTGAGCAACTTTATCCGTCAGGCGATTTCCGGCGATCCGATCACAATCTTTGGCAGCGGGAAGCAGACCCGTAGTTTCTGTTACCGCGATGATCTCGTAGACGGCATCATTCGTATGATGAACGGTTCCGACGACTTTATTGGGCCAGTGAACCTCGGCAACCCAGGCGAATTCACAATCAGACAGCTGGCTGAACTCACAATCGATCTGACTGGATCGCCGTCGAAGTTAATTGAGAAACCGCTGCCTGTCGACGATCCAGAACGTCGACGCCCTGACATTTCGCTTGCAAAGCGGGCCCTTGGTTGGGAGCCAAAGGTTCCTCTGCGAGATGGGCTCGTGCGCACGATCGACTGGTTTCGTTCGGTGAAGCTAGAAGACTTTCGGGCCCCGACGCCAAATTACTGACGCGGCGGCGACAGCCAGAGTCGCACCGCCACCGCTAGGATTCCGACTGCGATACCCATGCAGTCAAAGACCCAATCGAGCCATTCGGCGGCGCGGCCCAGAAGTGGCTGCGTTATTTCGTCGATAGCCGCAAAGGCTGCCAACGCACACGCCAGCGCAAGCACGCTGGAGCCCCTCCATCGACGGTACCCGGCCAGTGTTGCCGCAGCCAGGAGCGACAGTAGGACGTATGCCGTGAAGTGGAGCAATTTGTCGGAAATCGCGTGTGTACCGAGAAAATGCTCCGGCTTTGGGTAGTGGGTCGCGAAGACCAGCAGGAGCGTGTAGGCGGCCGTTATGAACCCCAGTGCCCGCGAGCCACGCAGCCCACAAAGAGCCAAAAAAGCCGACCGATCTGCTCTTCGCTCATGGACGGTCATTCGCTATCCTTCGCCCGCTCTCCGGCAGCCTTTTGGCACCACCGACATACTTTCACGTTTTCCAGGAGTCTTGCCCGCTATGAAACGTACGGAACTTTCCGCCATCGTACTCGAACTACTCAAGAAGGAGACGGGAGAATCCTACCCGATCTTCGACGACTCAACATCGCTTCGCGAGGGACTCAACCTCGATTCGATCGATATGGCCGGACTTATTATTCATATCGAGAGTCGATTCGAGATTCAAATCGAAACCGCACTCCTCGACGGAATCAACTCGGTTGGCACCATGCTCGACATGCTCCAAGCTAAAATCGATGCCAAGGCGATCCGACAAGCCGCCTGATCGATACCCGATATCGATGGGTAAAAGAGATCGACGAAGAACCCCCGGCAAAAGACGTGCCTGCGGAGAGCGAAACTGCGGCCATGTGTAGCGTGATACTTCAGCCACGAGAACCATCGTGTAATGCCGGTTTAGCCTATTGGGTCGCGAGTTCTGCCACCGTTGAATCACCGCTCTCGGAGATCCCAGCCTTGCGAGAGGCGCCATTTCCGGTCGGTGCGCCGTCGTTACCGGGGCGATTTTTGCGACACTCCGACGAACATACGGTTGTCGGCATGCGGGCCGTACTCGAGGCGATCGCCCATTTTCCTGACCCGCGGCCTTCCTTCGAAGCGTTTGGCGTCGTTGGCTCGCCCTGTCTACCGGGACGAATGGCGAGCGCTCGCACGCTTATGCAACTCCAAGCGGAAGGTCCGGCGACGGTGTCGCCTCATATTGTGCCGCAGTGCTCACTCCACGCGTTGGCCAGCGCCGTGAGCGTAGGACTGTCGATGCACGGGCCAAATATCGGCATCGGCGGCGGGCCTGAGGCAATGGCAGAAGGGTTTATCACATCGCTCTCGCTTCTCGATCACTCCGACATGCCTGGGCTCTGGCTCGTCTTTACGGAATGGAATAACGAACCGACTCTGGACGCACAGGGAATCGCCCCCCCCGACGCGATGTGTCGCGGTGTGGCGCTCTGTCTTATGCCAACCCAGAGAGGCGCAGCCCGGCTCGCGCTCACGCTTCCTGGCACGCGACTAGCGAGTGATTCAGACGCTTGTACAACGCCTCAGGCAACCGGCACGCTTGCCGAACTGGCTCACACGCTCGGTGCCTGCAAGCAAGGCGACGTTCGAGCCGACTGGTTGCACGTTTGCCCATGGGGCGCCCACGTGCGCATCAGCCACGATCGCGCACGCGATGGAGAGAATTCATGAACCGATCTGACAATCGAATGAATGGCCGTGGCTCCGATCCTGTTCTGATCACAGGCATCGGAGTGGTGTCGTCTTTGGGCAACTCGTTCGACGCGATCACAGACAGCCTGCTGGCAGGCAGATCGGGCGTGAGATCGGTCGACCTCGGCCCATTGGCCCGCAACCGCCAGCAATTTGCAGCACCGATCGACGATATTCCATCACCCGCCACCGCTCGCCTTGCGGCCGACCCCGCTGCGTTTGCCAGAATGGATCGGCTGGGACAGATCTTCATGAGTCCCATTGCCAGTGCATTGGATGATGCTGGCATGCCTGCCGATCTCCGCGGCCTCCGAATCGGGTTGGTCATGGGACTGGGTGCGGAACAGTTGAAGGCTTGGGAAAATGATTTTCTGGTGGGCGGCAGGCTGGTGTACGAACCACACCGAGACGCGTCACTGGTGCATCGCATTGCAGGCATTCTGGGTATCGACGGACCGGCAGTCACCGTGGCGGCCGCCTGTGCTTCCAGCGGCTTTGCCATCGCGATCGGACGTCAATGGCTGCAATCCGGCTGGGTGGATGCGTGTGTCGTGGGCGGTTGCGACATGCTCAGCCCCAGCGGCATTGCCGCCTTCTATAATCTCCGGGCGCTCTCTCGCAGAAAAGACGACCCCATCAAGGCCTCGCGTCCGTTCGACCGCGATCGCGATGGCTTTGTCATGGGGGAAGGGGGCGCATTTCTCGTACTGGAAAACCGTTCGCATGCGCAGCAGCGTGGGGCGAGAGTGTATGGCGAGGTGGCAGGCGTTGGTATGTCGAGCGATGCATTTCACATGGTGATTCCAAGCACGGATCCAACACACGCTGCTCGGGCTATCTCGCTGGCTCTGGCAGATGCGGCCGTCACCCCCGATTCGCTCGACTACATCAACGCCCATGCTGCAGGTACTCCCGTGGGTGACGTGGCCGAAGCCGGAGCCATTCGAATGGCGCTGGGTAGTGCTGCCGATCACGTACCGGTGAGTTCCACGAAAAGCATATCCGGACACCTCGTCAGCGGTGCGGCAGCCTTCGAGGCCGTTGCCTGCTTGGCCGCAATCCGCCGCCAAGCAGTTCCGCCAACAGCAAATCTGGACAACCCCGACGAAAAGTGCCCTCTCGACCACGTACCGCACACCGCTCGCGAGCGTCGCGTTGAAATCACTGCCAGCAACTCATTTGGTTTTGGGGGCGCGAACCTCTGCCTTGTCATCCGCAAGGCTGCATGAAGCAGATTCACGAATAATAAGCCAAACTCTCGTGCAAAACCTTTCATTATCCATCCCCGATTCACCCTCTGGCAGAGTCTTGTCACGCCTTTGCACCACAGACAAGGAATTGATTTCATGACCACTGTATCCACGCCCCCTTTGACCGCCACTGCCATCGACAGCATGCTTGAAATGTTCGTAGCCCGCTGGCACGAGGTAATACCATCTCACAACGAACCTGGGCTGGCCGGGAAAATCGGCGATTTGCACCGCTTTAATTTCCTCCTCTGGCATGAGGAAGATATCGCCAGATCGCCGGACGTCACCGATGCCAAGATCGCTCAGGTCAAGCGGGCCATCGACCAATACAACCAGTCTCGCAACGACTCGATCGAAAAGACCGACGACTGGCTGATCGAGGAACTCGGTCGGCGTGCCATTGTCGCCGCCGCCGCCGCCCCGAGTGCGACGGAAACCCCCGGCGCGGCAATCGATCGATTATCTATTCTAGAACTGCGACGTTACCACATGCGGGAGCAAATCGAACGGGCCGACGCTTCGGCCGAGCATCGAGAAAAAGCGGCATCGAAGATGGTGGTTCTGGACATGCAGCGAGCCAATCTCATGGAGGCACTGGATCGATTGCTGGCAGAGATATTTGCCGGTCAGCGACCGTTGCGAGTTTTTCGGCAGATGAAGATGTACAATGATCCCACGATGAATCCTGCCATCTATTCGAGCGTGTCGAGCCCGAAAAAAGCATGATCCTTCTCCTCACAAAACCTTGCCATTGAGCTTTTTGTTTGTCGGCAATTCACCGGCAATGCCGTCGGCCTGAAAGCCAAAAGACAGCTCTGTTCCTGCCGCGATCGTGCCATTCCAGGCAGCGTTGCGAATGACGTAGTGGTCGCCCACGTGGCTCACGATCACGGCATTCCAAAGGTTGACAATGTTTGCCTTCATGTCGAATTCCAGCGTCCAGCCGCTGATGGGCGTGGTGCCGGTGTTCTTGATTTTCATATCGGCATTGAATCCAGTCGACCATTGACTCGTCTGCACAAACGACACCGTGGCACTGCTCACGGGCGTGACCGGCAAGGCTGGCGTGACTGGCAAGGCTGGCGTCAGCGAGCCGGTCGGCACCTTTCCAAACAGAAGCCTCCCTCCTTCGTAGACCGGCAGAAAAGCCGTTTGTGACGGAGCACTTCGATCGGTTCCAATCCCTTGATACGACCAGTCGTTGAGCGCGCTCCATGCCGATGCAGGCAGACCGCCCTTGAGCCCCACTCGAAACTGGGCTTCCTTCCAGAATGAACTGCCCGTGCCGGGGCCAATGGCCGTGCCGGTGAAATCGATGTTGACCGCATAGATTCCCTTGGCCGCATCCCACACTTGAAGCCCGCTCACAGTGGCTCCCTGCGTGTAATTGGAAGTCACCAGCACGTCGCTAGCGGTATAGCCCGCCGCAGTCACCTCTGAAAGGTCAACGAAATAGCGGAACGAAAGATTCGAAGACATTCGAGCCGGCCACGCCGACTGGTTGTTGAGTAGTGCACGAATTTCAGTAAAGCCGCTGCCGGCTGTGTTGATAGCAGCCTGTACGAAAAACTCATTCGTGGGAGTTTCGGCGGGAGGCATCGTAGCCACAGCCTTGCCGCCATACTCCGTGTAGAGCCTTGCGATCGCACCTTGGAAGCCGGCGTTGTAGTCGAGGGCCACCTCGTTGCAGATGTAGTTGCTTCGCAGATCGACGTAATCGACGTCGCTGGCCGATTGCGGGCCGCCAACGAGCGCGCCGTACAGAATGTGGCGGTTGTTGCCCGGTGCATTCACGTTGCCGTCGTACACCCCGCTGGCACCACGGTGGTGCGGGTTCACCGGCGGATTGTTCCCGAACCCCACGACATAGCTGCGGTTGGTCGGATTGTCCCCGAGCATGTAGTTGATCTGCTTGACCGCAAAATCGTGATAGCGGCCGCCGTAATCGGCTACCGTGTCGCTATAGATCAGCGCAAGAAACGATGTGTTGGCGGAATACCGCAGCGACCCCCATGTGTCGAGGAAGGCCAGCCCGCCGGCGGTGTACTTGATCCGTCCGCTGGAGTTTCCGACCGTCCAGTAGTCGAGCCACCTTTCGGCGTCTGCCTTGTAGAGCTGCCCGCCGGTTGCCTTGGCCAGCAACACAGCCGTTCCGTAGGTCTTGTCGTCCCACGACTGCGTCCACTGCAACTGCTTGCCACTGAGGCTCGTGTCATAGATCGCCTGTGCCTTGGTGAGATAGGCTTGCTCGCCTGTCGCCTTGTGGAGCCAGATCGCCCCCCACGCCAGTTCGTCGGAGACGCCGCTGAATGAATTGTAAAACGAGGCGGCATCGGGGATGCTGTCGGAATACTTGCCCCGATACGTGTCGGCAAACGTGTAGAGTTCGCGGGCATGTTTGAGCAAAAGATCGGCATACACACTATCGGTTGGACGAAACACGATCGAAGCCGCGGCCAAGGCTGCAGCTGCTTCTCCCGCCACATCAGAACCGGGATGCTGAGCATCAATCCGGTAGGAGGGCCGGGCCATCGTCATTGCCTCCGGCGCGCCCCAGAACGCGTGATCGGCGCTGCCGTTGCCGACCTGCGCGTAGAACACGTTAGCCGACGGATGGGCCTTGATAATCCAGTCGGTGCCCCACTTCAGTGATTCGAGCATCTGTGGCAAGAGGCCGCTGGCCGCATAGGCATCGCGGTATTGCACCACGCCCCAGCCGAGCATCGTCATCGAAGAGGTCATCGGCAATCCAAACTTCACATGATCGCCGGCATCGTAGTAGCCACCGGACAGATCCAGTCCAACATCCGATCCATCGGCGAGCGCGGAATCGCCCCTCCAATTGAGCGGAAACGATGTGGGCAGATCGCCGGAACGCTGCGCATCGTAAAAGAGCAGTGATTTCTGGAGCACTTCGGCATAGTTGTAGGAGCCGGTGAGTACGGTATCGTCGTTGACGATCGTGCCGGTGCCGGTGCCACTGGCAATCGTGGCCGCCAGGACGGTGCCCAGCTTGACGATCAAGGTTTCGTCCGTCTCCACCGCGGTGTCGCCCGCGACGCTGACGGTGATAGTTTTCGTGAGTTCTCCTGCCGCAAACGTGAGGGTGCCGGTGGCGGCTGTGTAGTCGCTACCGGCGGTGGCCGTGCCGTCTGTCGTCGAATACTGCACCGAAACCAGCTGCGCCGAAGCAGCCGAGAGCGAAACGGTAAACGTCAGGGCCGATGTGCCTGTGTTGCCTTCATTGACGCGTCCGCTGGATACGCTCAGGCTTGGTACTGGTGGCGTGACTGGCGGTGGCGTAACGGCAGTGTCGTCATCCACGATGGTGCCGGTGGCTGTGGCCTTTGTGAGCGTGGCATTGGTCGGGCTACTGAGCTTCAGTTGAAACGTTTCGTTGGCTTCAGCGGTCGTGTCTCTTGTGATCAGCACAGTGACCGTCTTTTGCGTTTCACCTGGCGCAAAGGTGAGTGTGCCCGAGGTAGAGGTGTAATCGCGGCCAACAATCGCGGTGCTGTCAGCGGTGGCATATTGCACGGTGATCGACTGCGTACTTGCCGCTGAGAGCGCTATCGTGAACGTGGCCGGCGTTGTCGCTACTGCGGTTCCGGTTCCAGTCACCACTGGAAACTGAAACTGCGATGCTTTGAGCGGATCCAGCTTAGCGGTGTTCACCGTTTTCCAGTCGTTGGCCAAAATCCCACCGGTGTCGCCAGAATTCGGATTCCACGACCAGTACGTCCAACTGATTCCCTGCTGGCCGGCGGCCAGATCGATCGTGCCATTGCCGTCCAGATCTCCCTTTAAATAGCTGGCCAACTTCCCATACCAAGCTTGATCGCTTGCCGTGGCCAGATTGCTCCCAAACTCCCCCAAGAGCACAGGTGCTTTGCCCGTACGAAACAGGGAACCCCAGTTTTGGTCCCAAACGGCAGGCAGATTATTGGGATAGCTCGGGTCGCTAAAATACTTCTGCGCATAGACGCTCGCGGGATAGTCGTGCGCAGAGTACACCAGCCTGTCCGAGGCATTGAGTCGCACCGGAAAGGCAGCAGCATTTGAGAGATTGCCGCCCCACCAGTAGCTTCCCGAAGCAGCGACCTCAACGCCCTCGACGATGATGAGGAGATTCGGATTTGCAGCCAGCACGGCGTTGCCGCCCCGTTCGGCAGCCAGTCGCCAATCGTTGGCCGTGCCATCGCCCCACGTTGCGGCACCGTGCGGTTCATTGTGCAGATCGATGCCGATCAGCGTTGAGTTTCCGGCGTAGCGAGTGGCGAGCATCGTGAGATTGCTGATCCACTTACTTTCCGGATAGGCCGCGGTGTACCAAAGACCAGAGTCGTTGGCGCTGTTGCCCGCATCGCTCCGGTGATGATCCAAAAAAATCTTGAGACCGACCTCTCCGGCGTAGGCCACGATCTTGTCCATGATCTGAATGCCGTTTAGGCCCTGTAAGTCGGCATTCTTGTAGAAATCGATGCTGTTGGGCGCACTGCCGGCATCGAAAAGTTGATCGCTGTAGGGCAGGCGGATCGTATTGAAGCCCAGCGACTTCATCTGATCCATCATCTCCTTGTAGCCGCGAGTCCAGAGACCATGCGGTGCAAACGTAGTCGTTTCAAATCCAAACCAATTGACTCCGGCGATTCGCACCGAGTTGTTATTGGCGTCGAGAATCTGGCTGCCCGAGGTGTGCAGGTAGCCGCTGGCAACGCCGACCTGCGGGTTGCCCTCAACGACCGACACATCGCTCAGCGTGATGCCCGGAGGCGTCACACTCACCGGCGGCGCAGCATCGTCATTTTGAATCGTACCGGTTGCCGATCCAGTGAATATCGTCGCATTGGTTGCCAGTGAGAGCACAAGCGTGAACGCTTCGTTCGGTTCGACGACAGCATCGCCCAGCACTCTGACGTTGACAGCCTTTGAAGTCTGGCCGGCGGCGAACGTGAGCGTTCCACGGACTGCTGTGTAATCGCTGCCAGCCGTGGCCGTGCCATCGGCTGTTGCATAGGCGACCGTCACAGGCGTTGTGGATGGCTTAGAAAGCGCAACAACAAACCGCGCTACGGTGGTGACTCCAGCGACACCCTCGCTGATCGAGACTCCCGCAACTGAGACAGTTGGCAGCGTTACTACCGGCGGCGTGACAGGCGTGGTGCCGGCAGCGGTCAGCACAAAAGAACTTGGCACTCCTGTGCCTGCCCCGGCCGTGAACCCAACGCCCTGCACCGCTCCAACGGCGAGCGACTTATCCCATTCCAAGCCCTTGATCACATACTGCGAGCCAGTATGGCTGACGATCTGTGCGTTCCAGATGGTGTCGATCGTGCGGGCGTAGTTGAAACTGACTTGCCAATCGGCAATCGCAGCCGATGTGTCGTTGGTGAGTGTCAACTGGCCTTGGACGCCAGTTCCCCAGTCGTTGACATTTCCGTAGCTCACAGAAAAGGCAATGCGGGGTTCGAGTTGATCGAATGCAGCGAGCGTTGCATGACGGCCTTGAGACCCACGGTGAGCCGAAGCCGACTCCCTACTGTTTCGGTTTGAACGCCTGCTGCCAATGGTGCCGGCGACAGAATTGCCGCTCCGGGATGTCGTTTTCATGATCGCACGATTTCCTCTGAAGCCCCTTCGTTTATTTCTACGCATTGAGTACGCCTGCGTCAAGAAAAAGTTCGTGCGCGATACCGAGAATATTCCGAGTCGGCATGCGAGAGGAACGCAGTTCGCGTGTTTGTCATACGCCATTCATGCGCCGTTCATGCAGTGGGGAATCAACTGCAAGCCGCCAGCCAGTGTTGTGCCACGTGCCATCAGTCGCGCGCAAACTGAACTTCAAAAGTGGCACCACCCCCAGGAGTCGCCACATGCACGACGTCTCCTCGATGCCCGTGCATGATGCTTTTGCAGATTGCCAGTCCGAGCCCATGGCCCTCGCGTGCTGTGTTGTCTGCGCGTGCCTCTCGAAAAAAACGGTTGAAAAGACCGTCTACGTTCTCTGGTGAAATGCCGATCCCATGGTCAATCACTCGTACAATCCACCGGCCACCGGCGTGCAGCAATGCAATATCGACCTTCCCATTGAGAGGCGTGTGTTGAATCGCATTGGCGAGCAGATTTACAAAAACTTGATGAAGCAAATCGGCGTTGCCATGCACCACGGCGCTTTTCACGCTGGCGTGCAGCGAGATTAGTTTGGCCCTTGCCATGCCAGACACCTGCTCGATAGCCTCTTCCAGAATTGGCTCCAGGTCGATTGTGGAGAGCGATTCGCTGGCCACCGACTCCGCTTTCGCAAGTGATAGCAGGGCATCGCTGAGCGCCTCAAGCCTGAGTGCCAGAGCGCGACAGTGCGCCACGGTGTGTGTTAATTCGACTGTGCTGCGGGCACGTTCTTGCGAAACGTCTGTTTGCATGAGAATCCCATGGATGGGATTCCGTATCTCGTGAGCAACATTCGCATTGAATCTCAACTGGGAGATCCGGATCGCGTTGAGCCGATCCAGCATGCCGTTGATCGTTTCGCACATGCCGACTAATTCCGAGTCGGCATGTGCGATGTCAATCCGTTCTTCAAAGTGTCCTTGGGTGATGCGGCGGGCGGTCTGCGATATCCGCTTCAGTGGCTTCATGATCTGCGACAGTATTGCCCACAAAATAATTGCAATCGGAAAAAACGACAGCGCCAGCGTCCAAGTGTAAAACCACACCACGTCTCGCATGGCTTGTTTTAAATGGCTCAGAGGCGTTCCCACGAGGAGGAGTGTTTCATCTGTTCCGGTGCAGGCCGCGAGGCGATAGTCATTCTGTGGAGTATTCCACAGGGTCTCGCGATGGCCATAGCAGGCAGGCGCCCACGAGATGTTGTCAGGCAGTGCCAGCGATTGAATGACTGTGCCATCGGCGCGAAGCACAGCAGCAAAACAGGGGAATGGCTTGGCGTGGCGATCCGGCTCAATCTCCGACGGCATAAGAAACCTCATCGCGACGGATGGCTTCCAGTCGCTTGCCGACCGAAGCGGTGGCAAGAGAAGGCTGCCGAGGGGGAGGGTGGGATTGAGCAAGGTGTCTGCTGCAAATTGCTGTTGAGTTTTCAGGGCACCAAGCCGGGTCCACAACTGGGTGTCGATGTCGTGGACAAGAATATCTTGCGTGACGTGGTAGTTGAGATACCGGACGACCAGCGCCACAAAGATTACAAACGTGGTGATCCAAAAGGTGACTCGTAAGCGGAGTGACCGCAGCATTGCAAAACCCCTCATAGAGATCGGAAGAGCGTCGTGTAG
>CAIRDU010000348.1 GCA_903877395.1 uncultured Planctomycetaceae bacterium | reverse complement strand
ACGAGCAAGGCGTGGCCCTTCTGCGACAGCTTCACAATGAGCTGTCCAATGCCGAGCAACGCGTGCGGATGCTGACAAGCGTCGACCAACACGGCTGCCCCACGACCGGGCCGATGGGTTCGACCATCGGGCATTCGGAAACGCGCGACGAAACCATTCGTGACGGCCACGACGCCACCGGTAAACGCCCTTCCTCTCGTGGGGGCGCATCGGCTTCCCGAACATCTCCTTCTCGAAGTGGATCGGCTGGAAAACCCACCGGCCCAAAAAGCCTGCCCGGGATGGACGATTCCTCGGGCTGAGTCTAGAATTCGGGTTCGGTTCCACCCCACGTTCAGGGCCCGTTTATGGCAAGCAGCCCGGTGTCCTCAAGCGTTCCTGTGCTGCATCACGTACCAGCCGCCAGTGGCCAGAGTACCGATGCAGGTTCAGAAACTTTCATGCGCCGCGAACTCCAGCGAGTGCGATCCTGCATGGAGCCGTTGCTGGAACAATCGCTCCAGCTTTCGCTCGATGCCTCGCCCCGTCTCTGCGATGCAATGCGCTATGCCCTGCTGGCTCCCGGCAAGCGGTTGCGTCCGGCGCTTGTGTTCTGGGCAGCTGACGCCTGCAGCGGTGGCAGGGACAAAGCGTGGCAGGCCGCCGCCCCAGCCGCCGTGGCCGTGGAGATGATCCACGCCTACTCGCTGGTGCACGACGATCTTCCGGCAATGGACGACGATGATCTGCGGCGGGGTCGCCCAACCTGCCACCGAGCCTTCGACGAGGCCACGGCAATTCTGTGTGGGGATGCCCTTCAGGCTCTGGCCTTTGAAACACTCGCCCAAGACATGCCGCCAGCCGTTGCCGCAAAGGCTTGCTTGGTACTCGCACAAGCAGCAGGCGCTGAGGCCCTTGTGGGCGGCCAGTCGGACGATCTGGCGGCCGAACGAGGCTGGATTGACGATCTCTCGGCGGCGCCAGCAGACCAGCAGATGGCGTGGCTTAAACGCATCCATTGCCGCAAGACCGGCGCTCTATTTTTAGCCTCGCTGGAATTAGGCGGGCTCTCGGCCGGCGCCGATGCGACGCAGTTGGCCATGCTGGCTGCGTATGGCAAAAGCTTTGGGCTAGCCTTTCAAATTGCCGACGATCTTCTGGACGCCGAAGGCACCGAAGCCGCTGTCGGCAAGCGAGTTGGGAAGGATGCTGCCCGCGGCAAGCTGACATTTCCCACGGTGGTTGGTTTGGAAGCAAGTCGCTGCCTGGGGCTATCGCTGGCCGAGGAGGCGGTGGGGTCCATCGTCGGGTTCGGCGAATCGGCCAACACACTGGCGTGCCTAGCACGTTGGATCGTGGCTCGCGATCATTAGGAAAGGCATCCTGTCTCGTATCCGTTCACTGCATCCGTTCAAGTGGATCATTCTAAAACAACCCTCAATAATCCTGACTGGTATTACTTCCCACGCCCGTTAGAAATTCCATGACCGATATCCTGCCATCTATTTTGTCGCCCCGCGATCTGGCCGGGCTCTCCATCGAGCAAATGGAGCAACTGGCTGCTGAAATGCGCCGTGCCCTATGCGAAGTTGCCGCTTCGCGGACGGCACACTTCGCGTCGAATCTGGGAGTCGTGGAGCTTTGCATCGCGCTGCACCGCGTCTTTGACTTTAGCCACGACCGCCTCATCTGGGACACCGGCCACCAGATTTATCCCCATAAGCTCATCACCGGCCGCTTTGCTCGTTTTGGAACGATCCGCACCAAGGGCGGATTGATGGGCTATCCCAATCCCGAGGAGAGCGATTACGACCTGTTTATGACAGGCCATGCCGGCTCAAGCGTATCGACAGCATTGGGTCTGGCCAGCGGCGACGAGATCTGCGGCCACTTCAATCGCCGCGCGGTCGCTGTCATCGGCGACGGAGCCCTCCCGTCGGGAATCGTCTTCGAAGCGCTCAATAACGCAGGTTTTTTGAAGAAGCGGCTGTTGGTGATTTTGAACGACAACAAGATGTCGATCTGCCCTCGCGTGGGGGGCCTTGCCGAATACCTCGACGTCATTCGCACGAACCCTTGGTACCGCGGCATCAAGCAGCAGGCCGGAGATTTGATCAAGGGCGTGCCTGTGGTGGGTGAGCAGATGGAACGCATGCTGCTGAATGTCAAAGACTCAATCAAAGCTTCGCTGCACGGCGGCATGCTCTTCGAGGCCATGGGGGTACGTTACTTCGGCCCTGTCGAAGGCCATTCGCTGCCCAACCTGATTCGCTATCTCGAACTCATCAAAGACGAGGAGGGGCCCGTACTCTTGCACGTGCTCACGGAAAAGGGGCATGGATTTAAACCGGCTGAAATCGATCCCGTTTTTTTCCACACGCCTGCGCCCTTTGAATGCGATGACGATGATTGCATCATCTCGATCAAAAAGTCGTCGGCCCGCGCCTACACCGATGTGGCTTCGACCGCCATTGGGGACAGCATGCGACGCAATTCGCGAGTGACCGTGCTCACGGCCGCCATGTGCCAAGGCAATAAGCTGGAGCAGGTGCGAGAGGAGTTTCCGGACCGCTTCTTCGATGTGGGCATTTGCGAGTCACACGCAGTGGCTTTTGCAGCCGGACAGGCGAAGGCTGGCGGCCGGCCGATCGTGGATATCTACAGCACCTTTCTGCAGCGCGCATACGACCAGATCTTCCAAGAGGTGTGCCTGCAGAACTTGCCCGTTGTGTTCATGCTCGATCGGGCAGGGCTCACCGGCCCCGACGGCCCCACGCACCACGGGGCTTTTGATCTGGGCTCTATGCGGCTGTTTCCAAATATGGCTGTGCTGGCTCCAGGCGACGAGCACGATCTTGTTGCCATGCTGGACTGGGCCTTGCAGCAACCCGGCCCTGTGGCTATCCGCTATCCCAAGGCCACCGTCGAAAAGCATGGGGGGGCCCGCGATGCGATCGAACTAGGGCGTGCCGAAACGCTCGTGGAAGGACACGACGGCCTCATCCTAGCCTGTGGCACGCTGCTGGGAGCGGCGATGACCGCGGCGAACCGCCTGCGGGAGGATGGGCTCAAGGTGGGAGTGGTCAACGCTCGATTTGTAAAGCCTCTCGACGGCCGGTTACTGGAAAAGATCGAAGCGGCGCCATGGGTTGTCACGGTCGAAGAAAATGCGTTGCCCACTGGCTTTGGCAGCGCAATCTTGGAAGCTGTAAGCGATGCGAGGATCGCCAGCGGCCCAATCGTGCGACTGGGCCTGCCCGATCGCTTTGTCGAACACGGCGAGCGGGGCGAACTGCTGGCGGATCTCGGGCTAGATGCAACCGGCATTGCCGCTACGTGCTTGAGTCTCAGTGGCCGCAGTCGGCCAGTCGCTCCGGCATTGCCGGTGGCCACGCACCGCTAGGCTTTTTCGTTCCTTGATTTTGAGGCGATCTTATTTCAATGCAATTTTATTGCCATACCGTCTCTTTGCCGTGCGTTGCGACGATGGCCGTGTGGCTTTCACCATACCGCACTGAAAGCGTGTCGCCATGACAAGCAGCCGATCGCGACTGCGGCCGCAGCAACCATCGCCAGAATCGTTGCACGCCCTGATCGTGGGCTCAACGGAACTGGCTGGTGTTGAGGCCGAGGCCAAGCGGATACATTCGCTGCTGGAGCGTCGTGGCCACACTGCTTCGAGCCTGCTGGCCTCCCGCAGCGAATGGGAGCAAGGAGTGTTTCGCTTGAATCGGCAGGAGGGCTCCAGTGTCGCCAAGAGTGAGCGATCGCAGCGAACCTCTGCCGCCGACCTCGTGATCGTGCTCGGCGGAGACGGATCGATTCTGCGCACAGCCCGCTGGATGGGGTACGAACAGGTGCCGGTGCTAGGCGTGAATCTGGGCACGCTCGGATTTCTAGCCGACTTTTCTCCAGCAGAGGCTTCTGATGCGCTCGACGAAATTGCTGCCGGACGATTTCGCTTAGTCGACCACCTGATGTTTGAATGTGAGGTGGTTCGGAACGGCATTGCGATCCACTGCGAGTTAGGACTGAATGAAACATCGATTCAGGCTGGTCCGCCGTTCTCGATGATCGAGATTTGTCTGCACGTTGATGGCGAACGAGCCACAACCTACCGAGGCGACGGGCTGATCGTGAGCACTCCAGTGGGGTCAACGGCCTACAATCTTTCGGCCGGCGGCCCGATTGTGCGCAAGGATCTCGACGCCTTCATCTTTACACCGCTGAACCCCCACACGCTCACCAACCGCACGGTTGTGGATTCCGCTGCGAGGCAGTTTGAGCTTGTCGTGCCCAGCCCAAATGCAGGCTCGGCCTGTGTCGTAGACGGCCGGGTAATTACGGGGCTTCTGCCGGGAGACCGCGTGCGGTTGCGGCGAGCAGACCCGCGATTCACGCTCATTGAAACGCATCAGCACGGCTACTACAGGACGCTGCGGGAAAAACTCGAATGGAGCGGCGGACTGCGTGTGACAAAGCTCCGTGCCGCCAGTGAAAGCGAGACCTGATGCGTTCTTGCCTGAGCTTTGTTCCTGGACGTGGTTGGATCGAACTGGCATGCGCATCGACCGGTCTGCGCTGCTTCTTGATCCTGTGCTGCTTGTTCGCCCTCCCCTTCGTCACGCTCTTGGCCCAAGACGCTGGGGGCCACCCTCTGCAAACAGTGCGGCTGGAATATCGGTTTGAAGCCGGTGAACGCATGACGATGGATGTTGCGCACCGTGCCCTCACCGAGACAACGATTGGCGGCACAACGCAGTCGACAGAAACGGCAACCGACTCCACGAAACTCTGGTCGGTTGTGGCCGTTGACCCACAAGGGCTCGCCACGATTGAGCACTCTGTCAACGATGTCACCATGACATCTCGCACCAGCGACCGTGGGCAGGTGCGATGGAGCAGTCGCGGCAACGAACCGCCGCCGCCCGGCTACGAGGCTGTGAAGGAAAATCTGGGCGTGCCTCTTTCGAGGCTGGTGATCGATCGTACTGGTCGAGTGATCGACCGGCAGGATATGCGGCCTCATCCGCCTTCCAACACAGGCGACTTGATGGTTGTGCCGCTGCCGGACGGCAACGTGGCCGTTGGCGCCGAATGGATTGTGCCGCAGGAGGTGGTGGTAGAGGTGCCCGACGGGCCTCGCAAGGCCGTCCGCACGCGGTTGCGATACCAACTTAAGGAAGTTCGTGACCACGTTGCCGTAATCCATGTCGACACGACGGTGCTCACGCCCTTGGACGATCCGAGGCTGGAAGCTCGCCTCTTGGAACGGATCTGGGACGGCACGATTGTGTTTGATATCGCACGGGGCCGTGTGATTCACCGAACGACCGGCATCGACCGCCGAGTGGTCGGATTCGGTGGGCCGGATTCCAGCCTGCACTACAAGGCCAGCTTAGAAGAGAAGGCGATCAGGAAAGAGAAGGCGATCGTGAAAGAGAAGGCGATCAGGAAAGAGAAGGCGATCGTGAAAGAGAAGGCTAAACCGTAAAAGCGAAAGCGATCCCGCCGCACGCAGATTCAATCACACGCGTGCAGTCCATGGCTCATTCCACTTCGGCTGGCACATGGGGCGTGTGGACAATCTATCGGCCCTCTATCCGGCCCGCAACATTTCCTCGACGCGACGGATCGCTTCCTCCACGTTCCACGTCGAGTCAGCCAGCACGATCTGCGAGTGCTTGGCCACCCACTGACCCACGGTTTTCTGTGCTGAAATCACAGTGGAATGGCTGCGACGCCCGAAGTAGCCGCCAATTTCAGCCAAGGCCGAGGGCGTGTGCTTGCGCGCTAGAAACATCGCCAGCATGCGAGGATGATTCACTTTTCTTGTACGGTGCGAAGATTGCAAACTGCCGGGCTCCATTCCAAAGGCGGAGCAAACGGCCTTTTCGATGTCCGAGAGTCTCACGCTACGGCCGCTGGATCGCACGAGATCACCCAACGACTCCTCAGCCATGCTCAACTCAATGGGCAGGCCGAGCATGTGGCTGGTGGCCTCCAGTCGGTTGATGGCACCGGCCAACTCGCGGGTGT
>CAIRDU010000347.1 GCA_903877395.1 uncultured Planctomycetaceae bacterium | reverse complement strand
GTCGCGAATGGCCAATAGCAAGACCATATTGAGCAGCTTTCGCACGGGGGCGCTTTCGGCAAGAGCCTCTACGCTGGTCAACTCCGTGGGCCCCTCGCGGCCTGCAGCAGCCGCTTGTGCCGCCAATTCGCTGTCGTTCTCCAGCCCCTCCACCAGCGACTCAACGCTCTCTGTTGCCGAGGAGTAGTTCTTCTCGATCGCCTTTTGGATCTCCGGCTCCGTGGCCACGCAGACGTGGATGTCGTAGCCTAAAAACGTTCGCAACTCGTCGGCAATCTGAATCTTCTGTGGCTCAGACGAGGCAATCGTCAGCCGGTTACCAGAAAGCTCCAGTGGAATCACACGGTACAACTGAGCCATCGGCTCGCTGACCAGCCTCAGCACCTCAAATGAAATGGCGCGATCGTAGAGCGTCACAAACGTAGTGCCCCACTGCTCGGCCAAAGCCTCGCCGAGCTGCTCGTCTGTGAAGAAGCCCAGCGACACACCCACCTTACCCACCGGCTCGCCGCCACGAGAGCTTTGCTCTTCGAGCAACATTGCAAGCTGCTGCTCGTCAATCAAGCCGAGGTCAATCAGGATTTGTCCAAGACGTTTGATAGCCATTGTTTTGTATCTGCTTGAGGTGAGTCGGCTGGGTTGAAAACTCGCCTTCCCTTATGATTTGTGTCCGATATCTTTGGCTTTCCGAACGACATCTTCCTCGTCGTCGAAAATGCCCCGCTTGGCATTGGCGATCCGGATGGCCAGATCGTCAGGAGCCTGTGCCTTGGCCAGCACATCCTCCTCCGTCACTTTCTTCTCCGCCCACAGCTTAAAGAGGCTGTCATCGAGGAGCTGCATGCCCAGCTTGTGGCCCGTTTGAATCGCCGAGTTTATCCGGAATGTTTTGTTTTCGCGGATCAGATTGCCGATGGCCGGCGTGCAGACGAGCACCTCGTACGCCGCACAGCGACCGCCGCCGATCCTCGGCAGCAGGGCCTGCGACACCACGCCAATGATCGCGGTGGAAAGCTGCGTGCGAACCTGCTCCTGCTGGTTAGTTGGAAAGGCGTCGATGATGCGGTTGACTGTGCCTTGAGCGCCTGTTGTGTGAAGCGTGCCAAAGACGACGTGGCCCGTTTCGGCAGCAGAGATCGCCGCTTCGATCGTTTCCAGATCTCGCAGTTCGCCCACCAGAATCACGTCGGGGTCTTGCCGCAGAGCGCGTCGCAGAGCCTCGGAAAAGCTCGGCACATCACTGCCGATCTCTCGCTGATTGACCGTGCTCTTTTTTGACTGGTGGTAAAATTCGATTGGGTCTTCGATCGTGATGATATGGTGGTCTGTGGTTTCATTGATGAAGTTGATGAGGCTCGCCAACGTGGTGCTTTTGCCGGAGCCCGTGGGGCCGGTCACGAGAAACAAGCCTCGCGGTCGCATTGCCAGTTTCTTGCAGACGTCCGGCACGCCCAACTGCTCCGGAGTGAGCATCTTGTTTGGAATCTGCCGCAACACCATCGCGATGCTGCCTCGCTGCTTAAACACGCTCACACGGAAGCGGGCCATATCGCCAAACGCAAAGCCAAAGTCGCATCCGCCCTTCTCGGCTAACTCTGCCTGACAACGCTCCGGCGTGATAGCTTTCATGAGGCCGTTGGTGTCGTCGGCTGTCAGCACCTTGGTGGGCTGCGGCTTCATGTGCCCATCGATGCGAAACACCGGTGGCAGGCCCGTGGTGATGTGAATATCGCTGACGCCATTCTTGACCGCTGCAGTGAGCAACTTGTCGATCTGCACCGTCACGCTGGCAATCTTCGGCATCGCATAGGAGGCGGCCGGATTGGCATCGGCTTGTGTCGCGGGCGACTGCGTGTCGTGCTGCACGTCCAACTCCAACGGCGCGAGATCGCTGGCGAGGGGCTCGGCGTGAGCTTCCACTCGCAGAATCAGCACCTTGGTGCCCTCATTGTCGACCAGTGATCCGATGCATGGGCCGAGCATTGATGTGAATCGAAACTTCGCGTCAGCAGCCCCAGGTGGCTTGATCGCCGCAGCCATCGCCAACACTTCTTCTGTGGCAATCGGCTTGGTTTTCATCGGCCGCATCTGATCGTTGATCAAGAGCATCGGCGCGACGCCGCCAGACAGCCGCAACTCTGTGGCATGGTGATCCACAGCCACTTTCAGCAGCTTGTCGATTTGACCAGCCATAGGGGACGCTGGAGAGGAGGGAACAGCCGTACTCATGGGAAGAAAACCTCGCTGAAACAAAACAGACTCAAGGGCTAAAAAAACAGCGGACGCCCTCTGTCGGCAATTATATTCCAATTCTGACGGCCCTGCCGCGTTTCGCACAGAGCCCATGCTTGGAGGCATGCGGAAGTTGGGGTTCGGGGACAAACGCACGTGCATGTTCAAGCCGCGTGCAGATACTTGGCCAAACGTTTGGGCCAACGACAGATGCCCAAAAGACACGGGGCCCGAGTGAGGGCACACCCGCTTGGCATCGGCCTGTCGGGCAGGCGCAGATGAACGTTTGCGAGGAAAAACGAACCCGCCCACGGTAGAAGTCGCCAGCGGTGCAGACCAACCGAGCCCCTGACAGCCGCCGGTCACACCTAAACGCATTATGGACTGGGGTGGTCAAAAAGACAACCCTAAAATGGCTGGCACGAAGGAATTCGGCTGCAGCCGATGTGAAAATGCACCGATTTGAAGGACTGTACGGACGGGCGTCCGGGTCGGAAACGAGCCGAAAGGGAAATGGAATGCCACGCTTGAGGGGCGATCTACCGTTCGGCTTTCTTGCTGACGCGGAAGACTTCGTCAAATGTGGTGATGCCCCGCAAAACTTTTTGCACGCCATCGTCAAACATCACCCGCATGCCCTGGCCCACCGCCGCACGCCGAATTTCCTGCGTGGGGGCTCCCTGAAAAGCCAGTTCGCGGATCTTGTTATTCATCACCATCAACTCGAAGATGCCCAGCCGACCCTTGTAGCCTGACTTCTGGCAGTGGGCGCAGCCGCGGCCCTTCATAATGGTGGCTCCCTTGAGCATCTCTGGCGTGACACCGGCCAATTCCAACTGCGTGTCCAGCGGCGTAAAGGGCTGCTTACACTTCGGACAATTGATGCGCACCAACCGCTGAGCCAAGATGGCAATCACGCTGGAGGCCACCAAATAGGCCGGTACACCCATGTCGATCATGCGAGTGATTGCGCCTGGGGCATCGTTGGTGTGCAGCGTGCTAAAGACGAGATGCCCGGTGAGCGATGCCTGAATGCCCATCTGTGCCGTTTCTGTGTCTCGCATCTCGCCCACTAAAATCACATTGGGGGCCTGACGCAGCATCGAACGAATGACTCTCGCGAAGTCGAGACCGATGCTGTGTCGCACCTCAACCTGATTGATTCCAGCCAAGTAATATTCAACTGGGTCCTCAGCCGTAATGATTTTCGTGTCGGGCCGATTCAACTCGTTGAGTGATGCGTACAGCGTGGTTGTCTTGCCCGAACCCGTCGGCCCCGTCACAAGAATGATGCCGTTGGGGCGGCGGATGAGGTTTTTGAATATGCGGAAGTCGCTCTCGGAGAGGCCGAGTTGCCGGATGCCCACGCGAATGTTTTCTTTGTCCAGAATCCGCATCACCACAGATTGGCCGTGGTTGGTGGGGAGCACGCTCACGCGAAGATCGTAATCCTTGCCGTCGGCCGTGAGCTTGATCCGGCCGTCCTGCGGCCGGCGGCGTTCTGCGATATCCAGCTTGGAGAGGATTTTGATGCGGGAAAGAATTGCACCGAGCAGACGGCGGGGAGGGTTGTCTCGCTCCACGAGTCGGCCGTCGATGCGATAGCGAATCCGCACGCGATCCTCAAACGGCTCGATGTGAATGTCGCTGGCGCGGAGCGTTACGGCCTCGGTGATGATGAGGTTGACGAGCTTCACCACCGGCGCGTCGGACGTGTCGTCGGGATTCTGATTGGCGGCCTGCTCGACGGCGGTTTCCGTGAAATCAATCGCGGTGTCGGTGAATTCCTGGAGCATGGAGTCGGCACTCTCGCCGTCACTGGCACCGTAGTGACGGTTGATCGCCTCCACAATCTGCTCTCGCGGCGAAAGCGATAGTTCCACCTCGCGGTTGAGGATGAACCGTAGCTTCTCTTGAATATCCATGTCAGTCGGATCGCTGGTGGCCACTCGCAGGGTGCCACCCGACTCGGCCAGCGGAAAAATATTGTTTTCGCGAGCCACGCTCTCCGGCAGCAGGTCGATCACTTCCTGCGGCACGGAGATGCCCGTCAGATCGCTGAACTTGAGGCGATGGGCTTTGGCCAACGCCTTCATGACCGCTTCGCCAGGCGCGTAGCCTAGCCGCACAACCTCGTCGTGCATCTTCTTCCCCGAAGCAGCAGCGATGCGCATCGCCTCGGCCAGCTGGTCGTCGCTGAGGATGCCCTCGGAAAGCAGAATGTTTGAAAAAGAATCGGGTGGGGGCATGCGGGGTGAGACAGGCTGGTGCGAAACTAGTGGGGAAAATTGAATCGAGCAAGACAACGCTTGCAACGATCGGCTGGACACATGGGCGTGAGTTCATCCAGCCCCGTCTGCGAAACCTCTTCAAAGTCTAGCATTTGCAACGACTTTCGGTGTAGCCGATAGAAAAGCCCGCCGGAAACACCACCCTGGAAAGCCTGCGGCACGATCGACTGCGAGGAATCGACTACCGGCCAGAAAGCTCTAGGAATGTGTCGGTTGGATCGTAGCCGGGAGCACACGTGCCGAGAAAGACGCGTGGTTGATAACGTCCATCGTAAATGGCACGATACCGCACGTTTGGAGTAATACGCGAGTGGGTCACGACGAAACATCTGCGGCCCCTTCGGGGCAAACCAGTGTGCGAAAAATCAGTCTGAGCTGGATGGAAGCGGCACGCACGTGGCTGCTCATTGGGGCGACTGGTTTTGGCGGGCCGGCCGGACAGATTGCGATCCTGCACAGGGAAGTGGTGGAACGTAAGCGATGGCTCGGCGAAGATGAATTTCTGGCCGCCCTGCGGCTGTGCATGCTGCTACCCGGACCTGAAGCGCAGCAACTGGCAACGTATGCCGGATGGAGAATGCAAGGCTTGCCTGGCGCGATTCTGGCCGGCACTCTATTTGTGATGCCAGGCGCGATCCTCGTGACGGGCTTGGCGTGGCTGCATGCGTCGAGCGGTTCGCTCCCTGCGGTGGGTGCTGCATTTGCAGGCACGCGGCCGGCCGTGGTGGCGCTGGTGGCGATGGCGACATGGAGAATTGGCCGCCGTTCGATCAAAACAGCGGCGGGACTGGCCATCGCTCTGGCCGCTTTTGCAGCCATGGCGTCGGGGGCGAGCTTTCCACTGGTGGTCATTGTGGCGGCAATCATCGGCATGGTTGTGGACATACGGGCCGTCCAGCGGCCTCAGCAGACAGAGGAAACTGACCACGGCACAGACTCGCCTGCCACACACGACAGACAATCTACACATGACACGCCAGTCCCGGTACTCGGCCACCCAGTACTCGGCCACCCGGTACTCCGACCCACGCAGTGGCGCGTTGCCACGCTTCTACCAGTGGCCAGTGCGGCCACGATTGGCGTGGGGGTATGGGCAGCGGCTTATGGAACGGTCGTCGCGTTTGATCTGGCCGGTGGACGGGGCCCCGCGATCGCGATGCTCTTTACGGAAACCACGCTGCTGTCGCTCGGCGGCGCTTATGCCGTTGTGCCGTGGGCCCTCGACGAATCATTGGCACGCGGGTGGCTCCAGCCACCGGAACGCTTTGACGCATTGGCGATGGGTGAGGCCACGCCCGGGCCGCTGATCCTCGTCGTCACATTCATAGGATTTCTGGCCGGTTGGAAAACGTCGCCCGCTGGGGATTCGGTTGCCGGAGTGTGGGGCGCAGCGATTGCGACTGTCTTTGCATTTATTCCATCGTTTGCAATGGTGCTCGGACTGGCTCCCTTGGTGCAATCGATCCGCGCTGGTTCTAGGCTGGACCGATCGCTCGCCGCAATTGGGGCAGTCGTGGTGGGAGCCATTGCCCTGCTCGCCGTACGATTGGGGATCGAGGCTTTTGTCCCCAACGGGAAGCCGGCGATTCTGACTGTCTTCGTCGCGATCGCCTGCGGGGCGGCGATTCTGCGAGGCTGGCTACCGACGCCGGTGGTTGTGCTGGCGGCCGCTGCGGTCGGAATCGTAGCGGGTTGGCTGGGCTTATCGGATGTTGAAGTGCTCTCGCTTTAAGCACCGAGGTAACGGGCCACAATCGCGCGGGCTTTCGCTTCTTCTCGCGTGCCGGCCACGATGGCTCGGCCGTCGGCAAACACCGAGAGCAAAATGCCTGGCTCTACCTCAACGCGGAGCAACCAGCGATTCGCTGTCACACTGCCGACGGCGGCCAACCGGATGGCCAATGCCGAGAGATCCACACCGTCCATGCCAGACGCCGCCACCTGCACCGCATCCCGACCGCAAAGCACGGCAGTACGTCCGGCAACGCGGCCTTCCAGCCACGGATAATCCCCGCCGCGACAGGTCGCACAGCCCTCCTGCGACAACACCGAGAGATCGATTGACCGCCACTGCCCATCCCACAGATCACAAACAAACAAACGATTGCCCACTAGGTCGGTGGCCCCAACCAGCACCTTCATCGCTTCGACGCTCTCGACGGCGCCCACGACCATTGCCGTTGGGCCCAGAATGCCAGCGGTGTCGCAGGTAGGTAATACGCCGGGGGCAGGCGGATCAGGAACCAAGCACCGCAGGCACGCGGTACGGCCAGGTAACACCGTCATCACACGACCCTCGCCTCCGATCGCACCTCCGTACACCCACGGCACACCCGTGCGACAACTGAAATCATTGATCAGAAACCTGGCTTCAAAGTTGTCCGTTCCGTCTACGATCACATCGGCATCGCTCAGTAAGTCGGCACAATTGAGAGCCCTCAGATCCGCCACGATTGCCTCGATCGTGGCACCGCTGTTGATCGCCTCCAGATGCCTCTGTGCGGCGACTGTTTTTGGAAGTCCAGCCTTCACATCGGCTTCGTCGAAAAGCACCTGACGGGGTAAGTTACTGAGTTCGGGAAGATCCCGGTCGATGAGCCGCACATGTCCCACACCGGCCCGCACCAGAGACACAGCCACAACGCTTCCAAGCGCCCCGCAACCCACGATCACAGCCCGCCCTGCGGCCAGTCTGGCCTGCCCTGCTGGCCCCAGCGGAGCAAAACGAACCTGCCGGGAATAACGGTCCGAGTCAAACGTTTGCATGGGGGGCGATCCTACCACACTGGCGGTAGCTCTGGTGCACATTGGTGCACATGTAGATTTTTCGATCCTTCTGAGGCAGCTGCTGACTCTGCGTCAGGGGCTGCCCGTGTGCTCGAGCGGGCTGTGGAAGCAAGCGGAGCCATGGAT
>CAIRDU010000346.1 GCA_903877395.1 uncultured Planctomycetaceae bacterium | reverse complement strand
CCGCCGGTGCGGTGCCCTGCCGGAGCGTGATAAAGTCGAGCAACTCAGAGGCAGATTCAACCATCTCAGATTCAATCGCGCCTGCCCGAGCCGTGAAATAGTGATACGGTACGACGGCAATGAGCGAGATGATGAGGCCAGCCGCCGTGGTGATCAGTGCTTCCGAGATACCGTTTGAGACGGTTTCGTTGGACACGCCGCCAACGGCCATGCCCGCAAACGCGCTGATCATGCCCGTCACCGTGCCGAGCATGCCCAGCAAAGGCGCAGAACCAGCCACAAAAGACAATACACCCAGACGCTTATTGATCGCGCCGGATGCCACCAAGGCATAATTCTCCATCGCGTCTTCCACAAGCGCTCGGCACGTTTCGGGCCGGCCTGCCGTAACGCCACGAAACTTTGCGTAGGCCTGAAGACCCGCGAGCATAACAGCCGAGACTGGGCCGGGCGTGTTGGCACACAACACGGCTGCCTCGCCTGCCTTGCCAGCGGCGAGGAGATCGAGCACCTTCGACCGGAGCGATCGCACGTCGACTTTATCGTTGGCCGAGAAGGCAATCCAACGGTCGATGGCCACAGCCATGGCCAGCACACTTTCGAGCATGAGCGGCACCATCATGGAGCCGCCCTTGATGATCGATTCGAGCATTGCAGTTCCTGCGTAAAAGAAAGGGACGGGTGAGAGGGAGCAAAAAGCGAGCGGTACGGGAGTCCGAGTGAATCAGGAAGTGGGGCCTACTAGGTCGAGCAAAGCCTTGGCTGACATCGGTTCTAGCCGAAGGCCGGGAATATCAAACGTGGCCCTAGCCAACCGGTTGGAAGATGGAGTTGCACCAAACGCTAGTTCGCCCGTGACATGATTATAAATGGCACGGCGAAGGACTGCCTCTGGAAACACTCTTACCAGCGGCCGGGGCCCGTCGGCAACCAACACAAATTGTTCGCCTACCAACGCGGCAAACAGGGGTGCGCGGAAAAACCAGTCGCCAGTATCGATGGTCGTGCAGCTCTTGGCTGACCATCGCAGCGGTGCATCAGCCAAGCCGTTACCGCCATCAGCGGATCGCACGATCTGAAGCACTTTTGGCGGCAGTGATTCGGCCAGCAGGGCCGTGGCCAGCTTGCTCAATTCTTGAGTTCCTTATCCTGCACCGTAATCATTGCCTCTTCGGTGAGGCGGCCACGGGCAAACTTGGCCCACTTGCTCTCGGGATAATCCCACGTGAGTTTCTTAAAGACGCGGTAGGCGTCTTCGAGGCCTTTCTGTTGCATGTGCACGTCGCCTGCCCAATACATCGCCTCGGCCGCTAAATCCTTGTCGGTCTTCTCGTCCTTATAGACGGTTTCAAAGACCTCCCGTGCCTTGTCAAAATCCTTTGCCCGCAGGTAGCACTGTGCCGAGAGCATGCGGGTTTTACTGGCCAGCGAGTGCTGCGGGAATCGCTCTCCAAGACGACCAAACACCTGTGCGGCGATGATAAACATCTCCCGACCTTGCAGGGTCACTTTTTCCCGTTCGACTGGATCGGTCTGGGCGGCCGACGCATCGTCGAACTCCTTTCCCTTGGCCAGAAAATACTGGCCAAGCCGCGCAATCGTCTCGGCCACCAGTTCGTTGTCTGG
>CAIRDU010000345.1 GCA_903877395.1 uncultured Planctomycetaceae bacterium | reverse complement strand
GGCGGAGGCGCAGTCGTGAATGGTTTGCGGGCGATCGACCAAGTTGCCCGCAGGCCAACGCTGCTGATGCACTCGCTGGCCATCGACGGCATGGGGCTCACAGCGAGGCTTGTAGCCGATGCGCTTGGCTTGCCGTTCGGGGGCATGCAACAGTTGGCGTGCGATACGACTTCCCGAGTGCTCGATGTGGCTGCATGGATGGCTCACAACCAACGTTGCAATGCTTTGCCAAGCGGCTGGGATGTCACCAGCGATTCGATTGCTGCCTGCGCCGCCGTTGCATGCGGCGGTGAACTGCTTCTGGTCAAGAGTGTGCCGCCGCCCCCCTGCACTGCCGATAGGTCGCCGCTTGAGTGTCTTGCAGCCGCTGGATGGGTCGATCCATTCTTTCCCATCGCAGCAGCGACGCTCACTGCCATTGAGTGGGCATCACCGGCACCGATTTAAGAAACTCGTCTTGTGCTGACCCACAGAGAGGGACGGTCGCCGTTTGGTTCGCTGACTGAATCAAAAAACGGGCTGCGGCTAATCCCACCACCAGCCATCGACTGGCCGTGAGGCAAGCGATGCGGTGCGTGTGACCGCCACATCGGCCGACTCATGAGTGCTCGCCGCAAATTCCCACGGCTGAAACTGTACGCCGCCAGAGGCGCTCACAATCCACCGACTTCCCTTCTTGATACCGCTAGCTACCGTTGGGACGGTCGCGGCTGCCTCATAGGTGGGGAGCGGCAATCTGCGTGCATCCCATAGCGTTGATACATCGAGGCCTGCCAGTTTGTCGAGTTGTCGGCCATGGATGAGTGCGGCAACCACAGCCAGATCGACGCAGTTGAGCAGTTCGGAGAAAACCGGCTGCCGCATGGCGAGTTTTTCGTAGTGCGCAGTCATGGCGGCGCACCACTTGACGGCGATTGCGTCGCCAGGAGCTTTTCCTCGCTGCATGCCATCCTTGCCAACAAGATCACTTTCGGTGAGGCACTTCATTCGACGGCCAGCGATGTGATAGGCAAGCTCATCGGGATCGCGGCCGATCGGATCGTACGTTGCTTCTAGCCAAAACCGCGGCAGGCTGGCGGCACTCGAAGCGCCTGGGGGCACCATCGCCAGATAGCTGGGGAGTTCCGGAATGCCCGAGGATTCAAGCCCCATACCAATCCGCTTCATCCGATAGTCGGCAGCCACCATGACGCGTGCAAATCGGCTGTCGGCTGGCACACCGCCCACCGTTACATGCTGCGGACCGAGGGCATTTTCCATCGAACGCAACGTGGCGTCCGGATTGGCACCGATCGTTTTTTGATTCCGCAGAAACTGTTGCAGTTTTGTAATACCTTCCGGTGTTGGATCGATCGAGCAACGAATACCTCCGGCGCGAGCACCGTCGATAGCTCGCAGGGCCACGATTAAGTCCTCGAGTTGCAGGAGCGGCCGACCGCTGGCCGCAGCAATGATATTGCCTGCAGGATCGATGGCTGCTTTGTCAGCTGGACCAGCCAGCAGGATGTCGTGCCCTGCGGGATCCACAAACAGATGCGTGATCCGATCCAAACCACCCAGAAACAACACTTCCGGAGGAAGGGGCTGCCCCGTGGCAACAGACGCTTCGATCGCTGCAACCAGTCGCTTGAGGGAAACCTTTCGCAAGGCAGTCGGCTTACCAATTTTCCCAAAGGGCTCCGCCGCAGCAGCCTCAGCCAGTGCCGTGCGCCGTGTTGCAGCCAATGCTTCCAAGGCCTTGGGATTTAGATTTTGAATGATTCCTTCGGCATCGATGGAGATG
>CAIRDU010000344.1 GCA_903877395.1 uncultured Planctomycetaceae bacterium | reverse complement strand
GCCCCTGCAACACGCCCCGCCCATGCCTTTGCAACTTGCCTTTAGCTCCAACGCCTATCTCGACGTACCAGTGGAGCAGGCCATTGCACGGATTGCAGCAGGTGGCTACCGAGGCATCGAACTCTTGGCTGATGTGCCGCACGCATGGCCGGCAGGTTTGCTGGAGGTCAGTAAGGAATCAATCCGCCAGAGCCTCGGGCAGCACGGTCTTGCGATATCCAATATCAATGCATTCATGATGAATGCCATTGCCGATCCGCGGCAGCCCTACTGGCATCCCGGTTGGACTGATCCCGACCGCCACTACCGCGCTCTGCGACGCGAACACACGAAACGTTCGCTCCGATTAGCTGCTGAACTCGGTGCAAAATCCATCTCAACCGAGCCCGGTGGCGAGTTGGCCGATGGGCAGAGCCGGGAAAATGCCTCCGCGATTTTTTATGATGAAATCCTGCCCTGCCTCGACGTGGCTGCGGATGCTGGCGTGATGCTACTCATCGAACCGGAGCCTGGCTTGCTGATCGAAACGTTCGGCCAGTACCTTGAATTTGCAGATCGGGTCAGTCATCCAGCACTTGGTCTGAACTTCGATATAGGCCACGCCTATTGCGTCGGTGAAGATCCAGCCGAGTGGGTGCCACGGATGCGATCGCATACACGGCACTATCACTTCGAAGACATCGCCGCCACGCGCGTGCACCACCATCTGGTGCCGGGCGAGGGGGCGATCGATTTTGGGAGTGTGTTCAAGGCCATCGCGACGCATACTCCGGATATCTGGATCACGGTTGAACTCTATCCCTACCGCCAGCAACCCGACGCCGCCGCCAACGCCGCCAGAAAATACCTACTGGCATGTGCGGAGCAGGTCGGCGTGGAGATCGGCTGAGCCCATGACACTCTTGCTGGCATGGCTGCGATTGCTGCGACTGCCGAATCATGCGACGGCCGTTGCCGACGTGCTGGCTGGCTTCCTGATCGTATCGCAGTCTCAAGCACTCCAATGGCCAACCGCACCGCTGTGGTGGGCAATTGCTGCGAGCGTTTGTTTTTACGGTGCTGGCATGGTGCTCAACGATGTCTTGGACTTGGAACTCGACCGAATCGAACGGCCAGAGCGTCCGCTGCCCAGTGGATTGATTGATGCCCAAACGGCTGCCACTGTGGGCAATCGACTCTTCACGATCGGCAGCGTGTGTGCTTGCGGAGCAGCCTTTGTCTCGGGGCAACCGGCCGTGGCCCTTGTTGGCGCTGGCCTTACCGCAGCGGTATGGACGTACGACCGCTACGCCAAGCACACGCCGTGGGGGCCCATTGTGATGGGAAGCTGCCGCTCGCTCAATTGGCTTCTGGGCATGACGGCGGCCGGTGGGCCAGACATGCCACACGAGTGGCTGCTGCCTGCTGGCATGGGACTGTACGTCGCGGGCATCACGCTTTACTCCCGCAACGAGGCGGGGCAGAGCCGCAGTACGGCCCTGGTGTTGGCAACTCTGACCATGCTGATGGGCCTTCTGGTTGCTGGTAGTCACACGTGGTTGATGGCACAGGGGGGCGACGGCAGCCTGTGGCTGCGCAACGGGCATCTTCTGTCGTGGGCCTTGCTCTGGGGCGTGCTGGGCGCATCGATTTTGTTGCGCAATGTTTTTGGCATTTTGGACCCCACGAGCCGACGGGTGCAGGCAGCCGTGGGCAACGCCATCATGTCGATCATCACGCTGGATGCCGTTCTCGTGCTGGCTGCATGTGGCCAGCAGTGGGCCGTCGTTGTGCTCATCCTGCTGGTGCCATTTTTGTTCGGCCGCCAGTTGGTTGCTGCCACCTGAATCGCCCGCAACTTTTGTGAGAGAATCCCCAATGCGACTCGGTTTTAGCACCAACAGTATTGGCGACACCGATCCGCTGGAAGCGATTCCGATCTTGCGAGGTCTTGGCTATACGTCGCTGGCGATTACGCTCGACCACCACGTGCTCAACCCGTTTTCAGCATTGCTGCCCGCAGAGATCTCGCGATGGCGCAGTGCGCTGGGTGCGGCAGGAATGGACTGCACCATCGAAACAGGCGCTCGCCATCTGCTCGATTCACTCCACAAGCACGAGCCCACGCTCGTCACAGCCATCTCCGCTGGCCGTTCACAGCGAGTCGATTTTTTAATGCGAGCCATTGATATTGCAGCCGAATTGTCAGCTCAGTGCGTCTCGCTCTGGTCGGGTATTGTACGCGACAGGGCCGACAACGATTCGCTATGGGGCCGTTTGGTAAGCAGCCTTGCGCCAGTGCTGAGCCACGCCGCGTCGCGAGGCATGCCCATCGGTTTTGAGCCAGAGCCAGGTATGTTTGTCGACACACT
>CAIRDU010000343.1 GCA_903877395.1 uncultured Planctomycetaceae bacterium | reverse complement strand
TCCTTGGTCAATCGGTGACCGTCACCGTGACGCTTCCGGGCGGCTCCAAGCGACCGTTCAACGGCCTGGTGAGCCGCTTTCAACGAATCGGAACGGTGGATGCAGCGAGCCGCTACCGTTTGACGGCGGTGCCGTGGCTGTTGCTCTTGGACAAAACATCCAATTCGCAGATTTTTCAATCGATGACGTCTCGAGACATCCTTTCGCAAGTTTTTACCAATGCGGGCTTTTCGGATTTCAGCCTGAATGGAATCAACTACGTACGCACGTGGGACTACTGCGTGCAATACCGGGAAACGCTCTTTGCTTTTGCGAGTCGGTTGATAGAAAATGTTGGGACGTACTACTTTTTTGAGCATGCAAGCGGCAGTCATACGCTCGCTATGTGCGACTCATTCAGCAATCATTCGCCATTCCCAGGGTATTCCACAATTCCCTACGCAGCCAGCGGCAATGCATCGCTGGTGGCCGAAGAGATCTACCAGTGGAATCTCGATCAATCCGTGCAGCCTGGGGCGTATGCCATCAAGGATTTCAATTTTACAAACCCCAGTTCTGCCCTCCTGTCGACCAAAACAGTGCCGCAGCAATACGCCAATGGATCGCTTGAGATGTTTGATTATCCGGGCGGGTATCAGGTGCAAAGCGATGGTGACAATTATGCGACCATTCGGATCGACGAGACCCATTGCCAGCAGACGCAGTATCACGGCAAGGCGTATTGCTGGGGCCTTTCAGCTGGCTATTCATTTACGCTGTCGGGCTTTCCTGTTCGGGCTGAGAATCAGACCTATCTGACCACTCGGATGCGACTTGAAATGAAGCTGGCCGATGCAACGCCCGGCAGCCGGGGCGATGCATCGGATCGGTATGCATACGACTGCGAATTTTCCGCCATCCCTCTGACCACGCAGTATCGCTCCACCAGCAGCACAAAAAAACCGTTGATTCACGGCGTTCAAACGGCCGTGGTGGTTGGCCCGTCGGGTCAGAGCCCGACCACTCCCTACACCGATGAATATGGGCGGGTGAAGGTGCAGTTTCACTGGGATCGTGTCGGTCAGAACAACGAGAACAGTTCCTGCTGGCTGCGGGTGTCGCAGATCTCTGCCGGAAATCAGTGGGGCTCGCTCTTTACGCCGCGGATCGGCAACGAGGTGGTGGTGGCCTTTGAGGAGGGAGATCCCAATCGGCCGATGATCGTGGGGTGCGTCTACAACGCCAGCCAAATGCCGCCACTGTCGCTGCCAGACAACGCGACTCACTCGATCATTCAAGACGACGGCGGGAATTATATCTCTCTGGATCCCACCAGCGGTGCACAGCTTGTAACGGTCTATTCTCCTCAGGATGACACAACACTCAAAATCGGAAATTCGTCGTAGCCTGTACTGCGTAGTCTGCACGGTGCGTTTGCTATGACTTCATTTTTGATTATTTCTGGCGCAGTCCTCGGCGGCATTGGCATATTGGCCAGCACTTTAGCAGCCCATGCGATCGCGAACGTTTGTAGTTCCCCTGTGCAGGCCCGCAACTGGGAGATGGCTCATCGTTCCTGGCTCTTTCATGCGCTCGTGCTTCTTGTGACTGGCGCCCTGTCGTTGGCTCCTCAGGCGAGTGCCGCCGGAGGCCTGCTGGCGACCGCAGGGGTGCTCTTTCTGGTGGGCACGATTCTCTTTAGCGGCTGCCTGGCGGCACTTGCAATATCTGGCCGAACAATCTTCGCTGCGATCGCACCGCTGGGGAGCCTTGTGCTACTTGCCGGATGGATGTTTTTGGTCTGTGCTGGATGGCGGATCGAATGAAAAGTGCGTTGAACTCTTGAACAATTGGTTGCTGCTGTCGGCGCGATTGGATACAACCAAGTGTTCGGTGCGATTGATCTCTAAATATTCTCAAGAAAGGGCTTTTACTATGGCTGTATGGACAAAAACCGGTGCAGGAACACAAAACAAAACACAAGACTTTGGCGAAACCATTTTAGGCTTTTCGTATACAAACGTGTTTGGCATGAAGATGACAAATGTTTTCGGTCTAGCGTGGAACTATTATGTTGGCTACACGAAGTTCATTACGGGTTTGGATTTAACATTGGACGCGGATTGGAAAATAGAATGTTTTTATGCGAAATGTTTCAAGCTCGGCTATGCTACAGAATATAAGATGAATACGATTGAGTCGGGGAAAATAGAAGATTCATTTTTTGCGTTTTTGCAAAAGGAAACCAAGGCAGCCGCAACGACCGAAGAAACTATCGGTATGAGAACAACTTTTTCCGAGAGTGTGGCCGAATCGCTTGGCTCGAGAGTTTCCATCCTCAGTGACGATTCTACAGAGAGAGATACTTATTTCTCGACTACAGCAGGAGATGAGGTTTTAGTCGCTGGAACAGTCTCACAAACGGCCGACAGCATTGAAGTCACCGCTGCATTAGAGCACATCATAACTACAGCACTCTTCAATGTTAATGATTCATTGGAGGTGCTGTGACGAGGGTGATTTGGCATAACGCCGCGCAGTAACACCGAGCATGAAAATCACATCTCGCAACAAGAACACGATTGCCACGGGCTGGGTCATTGCCAACTTTCCGGACGACCAGCCGGGGGCTGGCGCAGGGTTGGGGGCAAGTTTTTTTGTCAAAGCGATCTACCGGCTGCGGCCAGATGAGGTTCCCATTCCATGGGCGGATGGGCCTGTGATGGGGTCGGCCGATATCGCCATCGATGGCAATCCCCATCATGGGATTTCGTATGCCTCCGACTGGGTGCCGTACAAGCCTTGCGGTGAATTTTTAGCTGTTGGCACAGCCCATTGCCCGCCGGGAAAACCGGTCGATTCGTTTCAGGTGCGCATGCAGGTGGGTGCCGCTTCCAAATCGCTCGATGTGATCGGCGATCGTGTGTGGCAGAAAACATTCATGGGCCACAAGCCCGGCCCCGCTTCGCCTGTCAAGAAAGTGCCGCTGAGCTATGCGCATGCGTGGGGAGGCCTCGAGTATCCATATAATCCCGTGGGCCGCGGCTATCAAACCGATGCGATGCCCAATCTGGAAGTGCCCGGCGACCATGCCTTGAAATACTCGGCCGAGGCGCAGCCGGCTGGCTTTGGGCCGATCCCCGCAGCATGGCCGCAGCGGAGCGAAAAGCTGCGTGGGCCAGACGGCCAGTGGGAGCGGCATCGCTGGCCTTGGCTGCCCGACAACTTCGACTACACATTCTTTAATGCCGCTTCGCCAGATCAGTGGATCGAACGATTTTTCAAAGGGGATGAGTCGCTGCAATTTGAAAACATGCACCCCGAGCATGCGGTCTATTCGACTCGGCTGCCGGGCGTGCGGGCGAGATGCTTTGTGGCCAAGCAACTCGGCGATTTTGATGTGCAAGCTCCGATTGTGTGCGAGGTGCCGCTCTCGCTCGACACGCTTTGGGTCGATATGGATCAGGAAAAACTGTCGCTCGTCTGGC
>CAIRDU010000342.1 GCA_903877395.1 uncultured Planctomycetaceae bacterium | reverse complement strand
TTGTTTCTCGCGCCGATTTCACAATCAGTTGGCTCTCTAAACTCGAGAATGGGCAGCTTTCGCCATCTCTTGAAGGATTAGTCAAGTTAGCGCAGGTGCTAGAATGCGGCGTGGATGCACTCGTCGAGGGCCTTTCCGTGCCACCCAGGCACGTGGTCATGAAGGCAGGCAATGGTCGCATGGAAAATCGCAGGAATGGGAGAGCGGGCAGCACCAACGAGTATCTGGCCGACGAGTGGCGCGGCCGGTCGATGGACCCAGTCATTCTGCACGTGTCTGGTGGCCAAAGTCATCGAGATGTCGAGAGCAAGGATGGCCAACGTTTCTTGATAGTGCTCGAAGGTGCTGTGCAGGTGGAGTACGGCCAAGAATTTATTCTGTTATCGCAGGGCGACAGTATTTACATCGATGCCACGATCCCGCACAGCATCACCACCTCCGGCCGCAAGAAGTCTCGCGTGCTGAGCGTTTCACACGCACCGCACGCGCAACCCACTGGCACCCAAACGCACAACGGCCATCTCCACGAGACCGAGACACCCGCCGGGCGGCCTGCGGCCAAGGCCCGTTCATAACGCGCCAAACAGCGCCCCATCACAAAGCACTCCGATCAGGTCGGGGTTGTGTTGGAAACGTGCGGTGGAGCGAGGGGCCATTTCTTTGGTGGGCAAAACAGCCTCTTCCTGATGTGGATCCTACTGTATACTTTTCAGTATCCATTGTGTGAATCCAGTGTTTGAGAATCCAGCGTCTTTGGTCTATCGTCGTCCGCTCCCGCTCTTCTCGGAGGAGTCCACCATGTCTGTTTCCCGTCGCAATTTCGTTGAAAATGCCCTTGTGCTTGCTACCGCTGCGTTGGCTGGCGTGCGACCGCTGGCAAGTACCGCTGCGGAAACTGCCGCTAGCCCCGCAGGTCCGAGTGACAAAATCCGCGTAGCCGTGATCGGTGTCAATGGTCGGGGCGGCGTCCATCTTGGCGAATGGCTGGCCAATCCAGATGCCGATGTCGTCGCGATCTGCGACGTCGATCCAGCTGCCTACGAAAAGCATCGCGGAATGTTCAAGAATCAGCCGCACCAGCCAGAGTATGTGCCGGACTTCCGCACGCTACTCGATCGCAAAGATGTCGACGTCGTTTCGATTGCCACGCCAAATCACTGGCACGCCTTGATGGCCGTCTGGGCCATGCAAGCCGGCAAAGATGTCTACGTGGAAAAGCCCTGCAGCCACAACGTTGAGGAAGGGCGAGTGATTGTGGAATGGGCCCGAAAACTCGGCCGCATGTGCCAGATGGGGGCGCAGAGCCGCAGCACAACAGGCATGCGAGCAACGATCGACTTCATCAAAAGTGGAAAAATTGGGGATGTGAAAGTGGCTCAGGCGATCTGTTACAAGCGTCGGCCGAGCATTGGTCTGGTGGACACACCCGCGCCACTACCGCCTGGCCTCGATTTCAATCTGTGGGCAGGCCCCTCGCCAAATGTTGTGCCGCATCGCAAGAAGCTCCATTACGACTGGCATTGGAACCACATCACCGGCAATGGCGACCTCGGCAACCAGAACCCTCACGAAATCGACAAAGCCCGCTGGGGCTTGGGCAAGCAGGAGCTCCCGAAGCGTGTCGTGAGCCTGGGCGGCCGTCTGGGCTATACAGACAACGGCGACGTCGCCAATAGCCAAGTCACGATTTTTCAGTGGGACGATGCCCTGCTGATCTCTGATGTGCGAGGCCTAGAGATCAAGTCGCCGGCGACGTTTAGCTTGAAGGCCGGCCCTTTGAGCGTGGCCAACATCTGGTACGGTACGACGGGCTACGCTGTCGGCCCAACCTACACCTCTGGAGTAGCGTTTGATTACG
>CAIRDU010000341.1 GCA_903877395.1 uncultured Planctomycetaceae bacterium | reverse complement strand
GGCGAGTCTTGGAGAAGCTTGGGCAGGGTGGGTAACTGCCGGCCAATAGACAGCGAATTTTTAACGGAATTCGGGTTGATTGAACGCAATTCCTACAACCGTTTCAACCGATACATCCAAAGACAGATCTCGCCCAACCCTACGCTTTGAGGCCACGTCATGTTTTGTATGCATACCCCCACCCGCTCTGGCGTGCCACGCATGCTTTTTCGTGTGGCTGGCAGCCTGATCGCCTTCCTCGCGTGGGAGAGTATCGGAGCCGCGCTTGTTCACGCCAGCGTGCCGTGGCATGTCGATCTGGCGCAGGCAAAAGCCGCTTCGCTCGTGAGTCATCGGCCTGTGCTGGTAGTATTCACAGCACAGTGGAGCGAGGCTAGCACGAATCTTGAAAAAACGTCCTTGGCCTCTGACGAGGCAATCGCACTGGTCACAGCCTGCTTCGAACCGGTTCGCATCGACGTTGATGCGGATGCTGAAATCACGCGGCGAATGGGCATTTCGCATCTGCCCACCGCCTGTGTAATCGACCTAGACGAACGAGTGCTCGTGAAGTTTGACTGCCCGGAATCCTCGGCTGGATTTGTGGCAGCAGCCGGTCGTGCCGCACAGGATGCCTCGCTGGCCAAGGGCCCGGCCATGCCGAGTGCAGCTACCAACAACGCCATCGCAGCAGTGGCCGCAAAGGTGCGAGAGCAGTCCGACTTTGCCACGAACGCTCTGGCAGTTTCCACACTCGGCCCTGCAGCGGCGCCCGAAGCTCCAGCCGTCTCAGCAGAGCCCACTCTCCCAGCTGCCCCACCGGCATGGCCTGCAGAGACAGCCTCTCACCAATCCCCGCTCACCGCCGACCCGGCCACAGCCGCAAAGGCTGTTTCACAAAATCCGACTGGGAGTCTGCCTAGCAGTCCTTCAAACGGCCTCGCTGGATCACCCACACCCACACCTAGGCCCAGCGTAAATCCAGCCTCGGCTGCCGCCATGCCCGCTCCATCCACAATCGCGAATAAGACGCTCGGATCTATGCTGCCGTGGCTGGGTGCAACAGGCAGCCCCGTGGGTCCGGTTGCCCAGAGTGATGGCGCATCTCCCGGCATTCCATCCACCGCTTCTCCAATCGGTGCGCCGGCAGTTGCGTCAACGCTGGCCACCGGAAGCGCGGCCCCGAGCACGGTGGCCGCCGCCGTTCCTGACGACAAAACGGGAAAAGCAAACACACCAAATGCGTTTCTTGCGGCGTTGCAAAAGCCGTTTAGTATTTTTACTCGCACCCCATCTCAGACAGCCACGCCCAGCGATCCTGCGACTCGGGCTCTGGCCAATCAAACCGCCGGTTCAACGCCCGCGGCAGCTACGACCGATCAGCATGGCTCGATGCCAGTCGGCCTCGAGGGATACTGTCCTGTGAGTCTCGTCGACAAAGGCGTGTGGGTGGAGGGTCGCGCCCAGTGGGGGGTGCGGCACCGCGGCCGCACCTATCTGTTCGCCACGGCCGAGCAGCAAACGGCATTCCTTTCCGATCCGGATCGCTACGCTCCGGCCCTTTCCGGTGATGATCCTGTGCTGGCGTGCGATGCCAGAAAGCAGGTGCCGGGCCAACGCCGCTACGGCGTGACCTATCAGTCGCGGATGTACCTCTTCTCATCGCCCGAAACTCGCACATCCTTTGCGGCGAATCCGCAGCGTTACACCACCAGCGCAAAAGTCGCCGAGCTTCCATCTCCAGCAAGCGATCTGCGCCGCTAACACTCTAGCTTTCTCGACCGGGACTAGGCCGTCAGCCAAGACACGCCAAGGATGGATGCCCGCGACGAAACTGGCGGACGATCAACGAGCATTTGGATTTTGTGACCCTTCTAAGCCCGTGACCGCCACAAAAGCCGAGCAGAGAAAAAGCTGCCGCGAGAAGACTTCTGCCATTCCGGGGCCAATCCGGTTGGATGCGAAGTGTTGTTCGATCGACGCAGCCGTCACGTGTGTAGCCACACACATTCCACTTCGGCTCACGCCTCGGGCATCCTCGAACGGGAGACGGGCAAGCAGAAACTGCAACAAGTGTGGCACGAGACCGATTTTTAAGCCCAGTCTTTGCAACGCTCAACGGCCTTGCGCCACCGCGAGAGGATTCGCTGACGATTTGTGTCGTCGATTGTCGGCAGAAACACTCGCTCCACACGCCGGGCCTCTGCGATGGCTGCGGATCCACTGAAAAAACCCACATGCGTGCCGGCTAAAAGTGCCGCACCCAATGCAGTGGTCTCCAAAACGGCGGGTCGCTCGACGGGCAACCCTACCACGTCGGCCTGCAGTTGCATGAGCAAATCATTGACGCATGCGCCCCCGTCAACGCGAAGCCGCTGCATGGTCACGCCGGCGTCTTGCTGCATCACGCCGACAACGTCGGCCACCGACATCGCGATTGACTCCAATGCAGCGCGGGCGATATGGGCCCGCGTGGTGGCGCGAGAGAGGCCGATAATCAACCCTCGCGCAGAAGGATCCCAGTCGGGCGAGCCGAGGCCCGTTAGGGCCGGCACGAGCACCACGCCCCCGCTATCAGCGACGCTCTTAGCTAACGGCTCTACCTCGCTGGCGTTCTGGATGATTCCCAGACCATCCCGCAGCCAGCTCACGATCGCACCGGCGATGAACACAGAGCCCTCTAACAAATAGCTCGGGCTGATCGCTGCAGCGAATTCCGCCCCCTCGGCCGGAGCGTTACAGCCCACCGTTGTGAGCAGTCCGCCTCCGCTTGCCACCCTGGAACCGCCCGTTGAAAAGAGCAAAAAAGAGCCTGTACCGTATGTGTTTTTAGCGACCCCCGACTCCGTACAACCGTGGGCAAAGGCACTGGCCTGCTGATCGCCAGCGCAGCCTGCAATCGGCACAGGCCCGCCAAGCCACTGACTCTGTGCCGTCCCAAAAGACCCACTCGATGGCCGCACCTCCGGCAAAATGGCTCGTGGAATGTCAAAGATCTTGCAGAGCTCGTCACTCCACTGCATGCGATCAATGTCGAACAAGAGCGTACGACTGGCGTTGGTAACATCCGTTGCGTGCACAGATCGCCCCGTCAGCCGCCAGATGAGAAATGTGTCGACCGTACCAAAAAGAATCTCGCCGGCTTCGCACCGGCTGCGGAGTCCGGGTACTGTTTCCAGCAGGTACATAATCTTGGTCGCCGAAAAATACGGATCCAGAAGCAGGCCGGTGCGGCGTCGCACCTCCTCCTCGAGCCCACGCGCCTTGAGCCGCTGGCAAATCGACGATGACACCCTGCTCTGCCATACGATCGCCGGCGCCACGGCCAGACCAGTGGCTCGCTCCCACAGAATGGTCGTCTCCCGCTGGTTGGTAATGCCAATGGCAGCCACCTGCTCTGCCCGTGTGCCCGACTGTTCAAGCACGCGTTGGGCGCAGGACAACTGGGATTGCCAAATATCCTCTGGATCATGTTCAACGACCCCATGATCTGCTCCATCGACGGCCCGTACGTGCTGCGCAAACTCCTGGCTTGCGTGAGCCATCGGCGTGCCTCGCCTATCGAATAGGATCGCCCGACTGGAGGTTGTGCCCTGATCGAGGGCTAGCACGCAGGTCTGCCGCTGGAGTTGACTCGTATCACGAAGCATCGCTTTCTCCTTCGGCCATCCTCTGGCTTGGTATGTGTTTCCCGTATCGACGACTCAGCCTCGCGGCGATCGCGGCGACCTCAGCAGCCTTTTGCTCGCGTGGAAGCACATGCATGCCAACGAGCACTTCCGCCACATCGTCGAGCGTTTCATAGGTTAACTCTTCTGCAAACAAGAGCATCAGCCTCCGTTCAACAATGTCCTCGAGCGACGCGGCCCATTCCTCCCGGATACAGAATTCAATCGCTGCCGCCGGCAGGTGCGTGCCGCGAATGAGCACCCGGCGGGCCACTTCTTTTTCACCGCGACCGCTTTCGGCAAAGACATCCATCGCGCGCGCCCCAAACAGATCGACCGTGCATTCGGCGACCCGATGCACGGCAGCCTCGGGAACGCCAGCCCGCGAGGCCTCCGCCACC
Source organism: uncultured Planctomycetaceae bacterium (assembly GCA_903877395.1). GTDB lineage: Bacteria > Planctomycetota > Planctomycetia > Pirellulales > UBA1268 > BAIKAL-G1-2R. The sequence continues at coordinate 10,135 of CAIRDU010000341.1, read as the reverse complement.
GTTTGCGCAATCAAGGCGGTCCTCGCAGCGTCTGCGGAGGCGCCTGGCAGCGGTCGGTTGCGCGAAGTGTCACGCACGGCGACCTGAAGACAGCCCAACACTTCAGCCGCTGCTTTCTCAGCGAGGCTGCGGCAGGTAGTGAGCTTGCCTCCAACGATCGACCACGTTGGCAGGGGTGCCTCAGCATGCCGTACGAGCATGTGACGTCGCGTGACCGAGGCGGGTAGCCCCGATCCCTTTGCCTCGCCGTTCGAAGCGGGCAGAGGGCGCACGCCGCAGTAATGCTGCTGAACGTGCTCTCGCCCTAGGGCAACGTCTGGAAAGAAGCGAGCCGCCGCCTCTAGCAGATAGGCGATCTCACTGCCGTCGGCTTGAGCATCAGCCGGGTCACCATAAAACGGAATGTCTGTCGTGCCGACCAGAACGAGTCGCGGACCAAATGGCAGCACGAACACAGGCCGACCATCCGCCGCCTCGGCGTAGAGGCCAGCGCTGCCAATCGCCTTGCGAAGCGCCGTTGAACGGAGCACCACATGGCTGCCTTTCGTGCCGCCAATGAGACGACTTTCTGGCCGCGAGCCATCAGTGGACGGCAGGATGTATGGCAGCGTGCGATCCACCCATGCGCCAGTTGCATTCACAATTCCCGCCGGCACAAGCTCTGTTACCACACCCCCAGACGGCTCTGCTCCACGCCCGCTCGTCGGCTCAATGCGCAGCCGGCCGTCGGGCAGGAGTCGGGGGGTATGGTGCGTAAAGAGAGAGAACATCGCACCGGTTTCAGCCGCAATCCGCCTCGCGTCAACGAGCAATTCGACGGTGAACCGCTCGGGGTAGAGCAACTGTGCATCCCAGTAGACTCCCGCCAGCGGAAACTGCCCCACATCAAAGCGAGGCAGTCCAGTGCGACCAGACCGCACCACGCGATGCCATGGCCAGCCAGAACCAATCGACAGCCAATCGTAAAACGTAAGGCCAAGCGATACCGTCCAACTGCCACGCCCGCGATTGCTGCGCCATCTGCGAGCCAGCGATTCCCAGCCCAGCAGCCGAGCGGCAGCCGCCCACATCCCGCCAAAGCGACGTTCCACCGGCAGAACAAATTCCAGCGGCTTCACCAGATGGGGTGCCAGCCGTACCAGCCTGTTGCGTTCTGCCAAGCTCTCTCGCACCAGACCGATTTCCCCGTACTCCAAGTAACGCAAGCCGCCGTGGATCAGTCGCGTCGACCACGCCGTTGCTCCGCTGGCGATATCGCTAGCATCCACCATGGCCACTGATACACCGGAGAGCAGCAACTCTCGGGCCAGTGCCGCGCCGTTGATTCCGGCCCCCAACACAACAACTGTCTGGTCAACGGTCAGTCTGTCAGTTGGATTCCTCTGGCTCATGTTTGGCATGGGCTGTATTCGCGACGGCTGCATGACGGCACAATGAATCCCTGGCCACGGCGTGGCGACACTATACTCTTTGACACTGTGGTGTGCCTCGAAAGCCATTCATCCGTGTTATCACGATGCTATGAAACATTCCGCCAACCCCCAACGCTTGGCCATCTCACCCAGTCGCCACTGGCTGTGGAACCAAAAAGTGGCTGGCGCGATCGCGATCACACTGGGTGTGGGAATCGGATGGCTGTGGAACCAAACCGATCGGTCGTGGAGAGTGTTGGCTGCCGACACACTGGCAATGAATCCCTCCCTGACCCCAGTGAGCGTCTCATGGACTGGGTTGCCGCTGCGTCAGGTGGCCGATCGGCTCTCTGAGCTCGTGCGCCAGCCGATCATCGTTGACCGTCGGCTGGATCCCGACACGCGGATCACGCTGAGTGTTACTCAGCAGCCGCTTGCAGATGTCTTGCTTGCCGTGGCCAGTGCGGCCGATGGCGATCGAGCCATGCTGGGGTCTTGGATGCGGCTCTGTCCAACCGGCCAAGCGACAGCCCTCGAAGCCGCACGCATTCAGCGTACGGCTGAAATTGCGTCACTGCCTGCCACCTGCCGAATGTTGGCCGCCAAACGCCGCGAGTGGAGTTGGCCGGAAGGAGCCAGCCCTCGCGATCTCCTCACAAAAGCGACGGACGAAGGAGGGATCGCGTTGGACGGCATCGCCGCAATCCCGCACGATCATTTCCCTGCCGCCAGCCTGCCCCCGCTGTCGCTAGCCGATCGGCTGGACCTGCTGCTGGCACATTTTGATCGCCGAGTGGCGTGGAAAAAAAGACCATCCCCCACAGGCGAGCACGAGTTGCCTCGGTTTAGAATCGTGGCGCTCCCCTCGGCCACCGCCACAGCGACCGAGAGAACAATAGGTGTTATTGGCCGCGCAGGCGCTGGCAGCCAAGCACGCCAGCCACCGCCAGCACTCTTTTCGCTGAGAGTTGAGGCCCCTCTGGAGGAAGTGCTCACCGCAGTGGCCCAGCGACTCGGACTGACGCTCGCACTGGATCGCGAGTCGCTGCAGACCAAGGGCATCATGCCTGCAGAAATCGTGCGGCTCACGATCGCCGACGCCACTCCAAAGGGATTGCTGGATGCGATTCTGGATCCCCTCGCACTGGATTGGGAGATCCAGGAAAAACAACTGCGCGTCAACGCGAGCCCCTCGCCATAACGCGACCCTCTCATTCTGGCTCCCTCACAATTGGGCCGGCCTGCCACACCGTTCCACTGCGTGCGGCTCACTTTTTTCCGATGCACCAGAGCGAATCGTGTGTTCGCAAAAATATCCGGCCATCCACGCACACAGGAGTGGCCACTGTCATCTCTCCCACAGTGCCCTCACCGAGCACCTTGAACGCACCATTATCAGCGATCGCCAGTGGCCACTCCAGCACACTCGACTCGCCGTCCTCGCGGGTCACAATGATGGTGCCGCCTACAATCACTGGCGAGGCACTGTAGGCGTTACGGTTCTTCGGCAGGTCGCCCCGCCAGAGGGTCTTACCGGTGGCAGCAGCGAGGCACTCGATGCTGCCCTTGTCGGTGCAGACAACAACGCGACCATCCTGCGCTGCCGGCGTGGGCACGTCGGTGCCCAGATCGGTTCGAACCCAGGCGACATGGCTCTCCGTCACATTTCCTTTGCCGCCACGGCGGATGGCTGTGATCGTTTGTCCCCTTGCGTAGGGAGCAATCACGAAATCGCCCGCCACCACCGGCGAGGCAATCGAACGGAAAAATTTGTGACCTGTCGGATTGAGCCCGCCAGCCCGCCAAACCTCTTGACCCGTAGCGGCATCGTGGGCTGTCACATGATCGGCCCCCAACGCAAATAGGATTTCCGCAGGCTCTCCCTTTGTGATATCGCCCGGAATCACAACTGGCGTGGAATAGCTCTGGGCTGCTTCCTCAGGCGCATCCATCATGCGACTCTGCTTCCAAAGGACCGCTCCTGTTGCCCGGTCAAACGCCACCAGATAACTCGGGCCGCTCTGCATCACAGCCACGATCACGGCTCGCATGGAGAGCACTGGAGACGTGCCCAGATCCCACCAGAGTGTGTCTTCGCCAAACTGCTCCTGCAGGTTTGACTTCCAGACAACGCTTCCTTCAGCCAAATCCAGACACGCCAACTCGCCGCTCTTGTAATAAACCCAGACGTATTTCCCATCGGTGACAGGCGACGGATTGCAGCCTGTGGCCTTCTTGTGCTTGCCCGGCTTCTCGACGCCGAGATCGCGCCGCCAGAGTTGCTTGCCAGTACGGTCCAGGCAGATCGCTGCGTCCTTCCCTTCAATCGCACATGTGACCACGATCCGCTCGCCCCATACGGCCGGCGTGCTGGCGCCTAGGCCCGGCAATGCGACTCGCCACAAAATGCCTTCCGTCGGACTCCACGACACGGCATAACCGCTACCTGCTGCGGTGCCGTCAAGGGATGGCCCTCGCCAGTTGGGCCAATTGTCGGCCGACGCACACGTGGGCAGCAAACACCCCAACAGCGCCCAGATTCCGACGCTGAACAACGAGACTCGAAAAGGAATGTATCTCTGCCTCATGCTGCTCTTCTCCCATGATGGGGCCATGCAATTCATGCAATCATTATGGCAAAATACCCGACAAGCGGTTGGCCTCATCGAGGTTGCGGCGTGAGGGTTCGTGGGCCGGATCGATTTTCAGAGCGGCCGAATACGACTCGATTGCATCTTGATACCGTCCCTGTCGAGCCTGTGCCACACCCCGATTGAACCATGCCCGCAGGTCTCGTGGGTTATGTCGGATCGCGTGATCGAAGTCAAACTCCGCCTTCCGCGACTCATCCGTCGCCAAATACGCCAAACCCCGATTGAGATAGGCAATCATGTACGTGCGATCGCGACGGATCGAAGAAGCGTAGGCATTGATCGCCTCCAGCGGGCGGTTGAGTTGGACCAGCGTGAGGCCACGCCACAATTCTGGCCGCGGATCATCGTAGGCGATGCCCGCTGCGTCTTCGAAATCCTCAATCGCAATGCCGTACAGCCCCAAATGAAACCATGCGATGCCGCGTCGCAAATAGAGTTCGGCATTCTGAGGATCGATTCGCAGGCCACTGGAACAAGCCTCAACAGAGCCTTTGAAATCGCCGAGGCGACGCGAGACAACGCCCAGCGCTAGGTAGGCAATCGCTAATTCGGGATCCAGCCGTATCACCTCGCGGAGCATGGTTCTCGCTTCCTCGAGCTTGTCTTGCTTGTCAAGGCGTTCGGCCTTTGCCAGTAGCTTGACGGCCTCGGAAACACCGTCGTTATCATCCTCAGGCTCATCTGCCTCGGGGAACGGGCGCATGTCATCCCTCGACGGGGGCTGCTTGGCCCGCACGCGATCCGGCGGTGCCGGAGCATCGTCGAATTCCTTGGATGGTTTTTTCTGCGATGGGCGACGCCGCTCGGCGGGCTCCCCTGGAATAGTGCGATCTGGAAACGGTACCGCCAGCTGCAGCGGAGGCTTCTCTGGGACAGTCGGCCTAGTGGGTGAACCCGGTGGCCGCGTGGGCGTTGTGCGAGGCACCGGTGTGCCAGAGCCAAACGGATTGAGCTCATCGGCAAAGGGATCATCCTCTGGAATCCCTGGCTGTTGCCCGTCCTGGGCAACGACCTTCTGCCCACACATGCTGGCCGAGTCGCCGAGCCATACGATTCCGCAGGCTGCACAGAGCGTCAAAGCCCGCATGAACCGGCTCACGCTTGGAAGCATGCCCATTGCGTACAGGATGGATTGCTTTGGGAATACGTTGGGCATTGAATGCTTCACAGAAATCATGACTGCGAAAATCTACAATGACCTAGGCTTATCACTCCCACCTCAATCCATTTGGATCGACACAACGGCGGCAGCGGCAAAAAAAACCGCCTGTCCACAGTCGCGATCGGCTTAACCGTCGCGACCCTACGCCTCCTGCGACCCCACCAACCCTCCCAGCTTTTCCTGAATGCCATCCCGAATCCGGCCGGCAAATAACCCCGCCATGCCTGGCAGTTCGAGACTCACAAACACTTCCTCAACGAGAATTTCAATCCGGCCGTTAAAGTTCATTCCCATCACAGCAAGCCGAACCCGCATCCGATCCTGCTCCTCCCACTCCGCCTCGATCGGGCCCACGGTGGCTGCATACTCCTTTTGCGCGTGCACAAGGGCTGTGTCGAGTCGTCGGCGGACCTCCTCAGGGCTCAAACCGTGCGGCACGCGCACTTCAAGTGATTTCACTGCTTTACAACTCCATAAAAAAGGAAACTCACCACGGCCGTAGGAGGCCACGCAACCTCACCGATTCGCCGCAAGCCCGTCGAGTGAGCTACAGAGTGTAGCAGCCCTGCGCACAAGCTGCCCGCATACATTGCCCAAGCGACCGGAGCCAAAGGCACCGTTGGAACATACCGCCGAGCGAAGTGCGACTACATCCGGCCGGAGCGCAACGGCCGCATCAATTTCATCGATTGTGATCCGACCGGCAAGCGCCACCTGCAGCCCCTCTCGCCGTGCCAGCGACAACCAGCCGCCGACTTGCCCAACAGGCGCCAAAGAAAGCAGCCCTCTGGCCGACTTATCGGCCGTGTCGATCAGCAGCGTGGCACAGCCATTGGACACAGCCGCTTGAATGACTTCCTCGGGTGTCGGAGCCATCGCAGAGGCCCAATCTGCATACGCCACGATGACTCGCTCAGGCCCCAGCGGCAGTTCCGAAAAGAGCGTCTGCACGTCCCGTCGCCAATCCGCGCCAGCCATGCCGGCCAGCCCGATTTTCACAGCCGCTGGCGGCACGGCCGATGCTGGCAACATCGCCAGCGTGCGACGCAGATGTTCGAGGATAAAAGAACCACCGTCTCGCAATTCTCCACAAGCCATTGTCCACGGCCGATCCTGCCCCACCACGCCCGCAATCTTAGCGATAACATCCGGCGACGCGCAGCCCAGCGAGCCATGCAGTGGTTCTTTGACGTCAATGATCGTTGCGCCGCCGGCAATCGCCTCGGTTGCTTCCTCGTCGCTCCGCACGCTCACAAGGAGCCCATGCCATTTCATGCATGCGGCTCCATCGGAACCGCAGTCGTAGCGTTGGCCACCCGCTTGGCTTCCATTAATTGTGCGCTTAAGCGAGTGACCAGTGCCACGGAGAGCGGTTCGCACCAGCGTCCATCAAACACAATAGCTCCATCCTGCCACCTGCCCCACGCCGGAGAGGTCGGCCTCGCATGCCACTCGGCGGACCGTTCGGCAACCCGCATCACCAGCGTGCCAACGCGGCGAGTAGCCACGTCTGCGGGAGGAAGCCCGCCTGCTCCCCTGTCAGCCGGCTCAATCAGGCTGGATCCCAGAAAAAAACATTCGATCACGGCCAGCGGCACTTCGCACACCTGCAGCGGCGAAAGTCGGACTCGTAGAAACTCGCCGGCCCTGACAAGCCGAGGCCGCGCGGCCGTGGCCGCCAGCCCGCCGACTCCAGCCAGAGCTATTCCACACATCACAGCGAGCAGCGATTTCTGCCACACAGGCGGATCGGCCACGGCGACACACACCAGAAGGCCTGCAACAAACAATCCCACCGCAGCGGCCAACCCGATCGCGGGCCGCACATTCCCCCGCAACCAGACTTGAGTTGATGCAGAACCCACAGCTTTCATGCCGCTTTCATCAAAGACGGAAGTTTCTTACTATTCACACACATCCAGTCCACACCGTTGACGCATGCCACACCGTGGCGACTCTCTCCGCATAGATCTCAGCTCATTATGACCGAATCGCAAGCCATGCCACCCATCGACTCAGTCCAGCATTCGACGCGAGTGACCTTGCTGACCATCGCTGCACTCTTGCTTCTCTATGGAGCCGCGGCTCTCGCCGGCTGGCCTCAATATGGTCGTGATTTGCTGGTGCAAGCACAAGCCACCCACGCGACCGCTCCGGAAGTTCACGCAGGCACATCCCCACCGCCGCTGACAGTGCTGCCATTTTGTCTACTCCTAGCATCCATTGCGATCCTGCCGCTGACGAACCACATGTCGCACTGGTGGGAGCATAATTCGAGCAAGCTACTCGTGGCCGGATCGCTTGCTCTGATCACGCTGGCCTACTATGCATTCTGGCACCGGCATCCCGTTGACGTTCACTTCCCAACGCACTCGGTTGTCGTGCCCGCAGCAGCAGGCCCCTCCTGGGGCATCGCTATCGCCGTGCTCATCAACGCAATGCTGTCGGAGTATGCGCCGTTTATCGTGCTGCTGTTTGCCTTGTACGTCATTACAGGTGGCGTGCGAATCGAAGGGGATCTCGTCGCCACACCGGGGGTGAATACGGTGTTTCTTGGAATCGGATCGCTGGCGGCCAGTTTCATTGGCACAACCGGTGCCGCGATGCTGCTCATCCGGCCACTGCTGGAAACCAACCGCGAGCGACGGCGGGTTGCCCACACGGTCGTGTTCTTTATCTTTCTGGTCTGCAACTGTGGCGGCTGCCTGCTACCCATCGGCGACCCGCCACTTTTCCTTGGCTACCTAGAAGGTGTGGACTTTCTCTGGACGCTCTCGCTCTGGAAAGAGTGGCTCTTCACCAACGCCACGGTCCTTGCAATCTACTGGACGTGGGACACATTCTTTGCGCATCCATATGAGACCCCTCGGGATATCGTGCGGGACGAGCGATTGGCTACGCCGCTGCGAATCAGGGGCCTGTGGCCCAATGCCCTACTCATGGCTGGTGTGATCGCCGCAGTCGCGCTGCTGGACCCCTCAAAAGCCCTGCTCGGCACCCAGTGGCATCCGTGGATCTTTTTACGCGAGTTCGTTGTGCTCTGGCTGGTAGCAGCCTCGCTGGTGCTGGGTTCACAAACCGTTCGCCGTCAGAATAACTTCACGTATGGTGCCATCCTAGAAGTGGCAGCCCTCTTCCTGGGAATCTTCGTCTGCATGCAGCCGGCGCTCTCGCTTCTGAGCGAACATGGGGCTAGCCTCGGGATCAATTCCCCACGGGCTTTCTTTTGGGCGACCGGCTCGCTCTCCAGCGTGCTGGACAATGCGCCCACCTATCTTGTGTTCTTTAAAACAGCCCAGGCCCTGCCTTCGAGCGACGCCACGATGGCCGGTGTGGATGTTGGCCGATTGGCCGCCGTGAGCCTCGGGGCCGTATTCTTGGGGGCAATGACTTACATTGGCAACGGGCCCAACTTCATGGTGAAGGCCATTGCCGAACAGTCGGGTGTGAAGATGCCCAGCTTCTTCGGCTACATGCTCTACAGCTTCGGAGTACTGCTGCCTGTGTTTGCCGTTGTGTCGTTCCTGTTCCTGTAGTTCGTTTTCTTTTCTGTCTGTTCCGTCGAGCTTTTCCCCGAGGCTTTTCCATTCACCCAAGCGGCCCGAGTGTGACCCACGCAAAAACTTCCTCTAGTTCCTTTGATCACATCACGACCGACTCCCAACTCGCGGAGTTGGTCGCACGGTTGGCCGGCCATCCATACCTAGCGTTTGACACCGAGTTCGTCTCGGAGCACACCTACCGCAGCCAACTCTGCCTGATCCAAGTGGCTGCCCCAGACACTTTGGCCGTAATCGATACGCTCAAGGTGCGCGAACTTGATTCCTTCTGGCGGCTACTCACCGAGCCTGGCCGCACAACGGTTGTGCATGCCGGCCGCGAGGAGATGGGCTTTATTCTGCATGCCATTGGGGCTAGGCCATGGTTGCTGTTCGACGTGCAGGTGGCCGCAGGACTCGTCGACCACGACTATCCGTCTGGCTATGCCACGATCGTGCGTCGGGTACTAAACGTCGCGACGAACAAAGGCGAAACTCGCACCGATTGGCGGCAGCGACCGCTTTCGCCGGCACAGATGGAATATGCGATTGATGATGTGCGGCACTTGGAACAAATCTGGCGGAAGCTCCAAGCCGAACTGGAATCGTTTGGTCGAACTGCCTGGATGCAGGCCGAGATGGCAACGTGGCAGGATGACGTCGAGGAGTCGTTTGTGCGGAAGCGATGGCGTCGAGTTTCTGGACTCAATGGCCTTTCTCGCCGGGAACTGGCCATCGCATGCGAGCTCTGGCACTGGCGAGATTCGGTTGCCGAGTCGCGAGACATGCCTCCAAAACGCGTGCTGCGAGACGATCTGCTCGTTGAACTCTGCAAACGCAAAAGTGCCGACGAACGTCAGATCTCGGCGATTCGAGGCATGCAACGGTCCGACTTAAAACACATTCTCAACGGCATTTCAGACGCCATCGACCGGGGCCTTGCCCTGCCCGAAAATGAATGCCCCGGCGGCGAACGGCATCGCGCCCCGCCGCCCCAACTGGCCGTACTCGGACAGTTCCTGTCCACGGCTATCGCAGGGGTGTGCCGTCAGATGAGCATCGCTCCAGCATTGGTCGGCACGGCGTCGGACATGCGAGATCTCTTGGCTCTCAAGCTGGGGTATCACGCGGGGGATCGCGAACCGCTCTTGGCATCGGGCTGGCGTGCGGAGGTGGTTGGTCCACTCGTGGACGACCTGTTGGCTGGCCGGGCCGCCCTGCGGATTGGCGACGTGCGGGCCCACGATCCGCTCGTGATCGAGCGTTTTGGGGCGGATCGCGGCGTCTGACCAGCCACGAACGTCGGCAGCACAAATAGGGGGGGCCGCCTAGATCGCATGTGAATCGAACGAATGCCCCGAATGCCTC
>CAIRDU010000340.1 GCA_903877395.1 uncultured Planctomycetaceae bacterium | reverse complement strand
TGAGAAACTGAAATAAAAACAGAAAGTACCACTCGGGCCGGGCCGCAGCGTACGGTTGCGACGGATCGGCTGGCGCCCCCAATTCCGCACCCAGGGATCCTGTGACGATCGGCTGTCCGTCCAGCATCGCCCGCAGTGCCGGCCAAAGACTGACACCCAGCACCACCGCCATCACAATGAGGCAGACAACGGCGTCCTTGAGCACTTGATCAGGCCAGAACATCGCATCGGGCTTTGCCAGTGGCTTTCGAGCGCAGAGGCCGTGCTTGCGAAACAGAGAGAGGTGGACAACCAGCAGAGCCACAAGCGCGGCCGGCAGAAATCCTGCGTGGATCGCAAAAAATCGAGTCAGTGTGTGGTGGCCGTAATCGGGGCCGCCCACAACGAGCTGCTGGATGGACGGGCCGAAGATGGGAACAAGACTTGCGAGATTGGTCGCCACACGAGTCGACCAATAGCCCTTTTGATCCCACGGCAGCAAGTAGCCGGTGAGGGCCATTCCCAGCACCAGCATCATCAGCACTAAACCCAGCCAGAAATTCACCTCCCTCGGCGCGCGGTACGCCCCGTCGATCACCACCTGCATCAGATGCAGTGCCAAGAGTACAACCATCGCCTGCGCCATCACATGATGGATACCCCTAAGCAACCAGCCTCCGGCCATCTCGTGCTGAATGTAATAGACGCTTTCCCATGCGCTTTGTGCGCCAGCGGAATAGCTCGACCACAGCACAAGTCCCGTGATCAGTTGGGTCATAAACGCAAACACCAGCGTGCTGCCCCACACATACCGCCAGCGGGCGCCGCCGGGCACTCGCTCAAAAAGCGCCTCATGGATCAACCCCCGGTAGCCTGTGCGATCGTCAAAAAAATCGCCCAGCCGACTCAGGAGGCCTTTGCGTAGACCGCGTTCTTTTTTGTTCACACCGATCGTGCTCATGGCTTCGCCACCTTTTCGGCAATCCCCGTATAAAAGTTTTGCCACTTCACGGCGACTCCGCCATTCTTATCCACTCGGCATGCGAGCCCGTCCATGGCTCGCGGGCTTGGACTCGGGGCAACCATCTGGCCGTCAACTGTGAAGCGACTGCTGTGGCAAGGGCAGCGGAAGCATTTCTCTTCTGGATCGATCTCCACGAAGCATCCGGCGTGCGGGCATGTCGCCGAGAGCGCCTCCACTTCATCTGAGCCCTTTTCGCGACGCAGATAGACTGCCCCAATCGGCTCGGCGGCAAATCCTGTCCATGCATCGATGCGATCGGTCACCACCGCAAACTGCCGAGGTACGCCGTCATCAGGAATAGCTTTCAGCTCGGTCACCGGCAGAAATGTTGCCGCCTCGCCTCGCCTGCGCAGCGGGTCGAGAAACATCCATACACCAGCAGCCACCGGCGTGAGGATGGCCAAGCCTCCGCAGACCAAGGCCATCGCTTCCGCGAAGAAATTGCGACGGCCGGCCACATCGCCAGCATGCGGCCCTTTTGTTTCGGATAAATCAGTCACAGTATTCTTCGTCGGATGGTTGCGTCTCTTGCCGGCACGAGGCATGCCCGCTCTGGACAGTCGCAGCAATTGATTGTCTCAATGCTAGGATTTTTACCATGCTTCGTCCACGGCCGCGGCCACTCGCTGGCATGCCGTGGCCAATGGTCCAGGGAGAATGGCGCCCGCTGCAGCCTTGTGGCCGCCGCCGCCAAATCCAGCAGCCAGCACGCTTGCGTCAACGTGTGAACGGCTGCGAAAGCTTGCCTTGATACGTCCGTCAGACTGCTCAATGAGAATCACTGCCAATTGGGTTCCCTTGACCGTGAGCGTGAGGTTCACGAGATCCTCGGTGTCGCTCGCCACCGCTTCGGTCGCTTTGATGTCGCTCTGGCTGACGACCGAAGTGATGATTTTCCCCTCGTGCGAAACCCGTGCGCCGGCGAGCGTCCGTCCAACAAGATTGAGCCTGGCAATTGAGTCTTGTTCAAAGAGTTCGCCGTAAATTGCAGTTGGGTTGGCATTCGCATCCACGAGCCTTGCCGCGATGCGAAAGGTTTCGCCCGAAGTGGATGGAAATCGAAACCAGCCGGTGTCCGTGGCAATCGCCGTAAACAGCGGCGTGGCGATTGGTTCGGTGAGTGGCACCTTGAGCCGGAGGGCAATCTCCGAGACGATTCTACCTGCGGCTTCCGCGGTCGTGTCTTTAAACCATCGATCTGAGAGGTTGTCTTCGCTGACGTGGTGATCAATCACCAGAACTTTTTCCCGCAAATCCTTGACCACATCAGCCATGGCACCGAGCTGGGCCCAAGCACTGGTGTCGAGCACGATCACAAGATCCCGATCGAGAAGGTCAGACTTTTTTACCGCAACGGGATGCTTCGCACTCTTCTCAAGCGATTCTATCCGGCCTGCTGGATCAAGCCACGCCAGATCCGGTGGCGTGGCTTGTGCGTTGACGATCCGCACGTCCTTGCCAAGAAATTCCAAGATGCCCAGCATGCCCAGTTCACTGCCCAGCGAATCACAATCAGGCCGAACGTGGCTGGTAAGAACCACCCGACTCGATTGCCGCAAAACCTCAAGCAACGTCGCCCAATCTAATCGCATCGCGGCTCCATATGTGATCTGTTTTTTTGTGTTGGTGCATCGAGGACCATCTGGCTTCTCACATTCCACAAGCCCGCTGTGGTGTCGCTGTTCTGCATACCGCTTTCAAATCTTTTATACAGCCTCGCCTGAGACATCGCACGACTCTCGCACGATCTGCGAAGCTCGGCGAACATCTTTGACAAGCTGCGCCTTGAGATCATCGGTCGACGCAAACTTCTGAGTGTCACGAACTCGGTCTAGGAAGTCAACGTTGAGCACGCATCCGTAGAGATTGCCAGTGAATCCAATCAAGTGCACTTCAACGGAAACCGCATTTTCACCAAACGAAATGTTCGGCCCGATGTGTACCGCAGCCGGCCACACAGTGCCCGGCGCAGCGCTCTCACTCGCCGCAACTGCCGCGCGAGCGGCATAAACGCCTTGAGCCGGCAGGAGCGTGGCAATTGCAGAAATATTGGCTGTCGGAAACCCAATTGTCTGACCGCGCCGCGCCCCCTCGATGACGAGACCACTCACCCGATACGCCGCCGTGAGCATCTCCGCGGCCTCCCGCACACGGCCCTCTCCGATCATGGCTCGCAGCCGCGAACTCGACACAGGTTGCCCATCTCGCATCACCGGCGGTACTGTTTCCAACGCCACTTGATCGGCTGCGCACAGTTCTCCGAGCAACCGAACATCGCCCTTTCGGTTCGCGCCAAACCGAAAATCATTGCCTTCAACGATTGCCGCAGCCCGCAGCGTACCGTGGAGAATTTCCGAATAAAACGCCTCGGCCTCAAGGGTCACAAACTGTCGATCGGTCGGCTGCACGAGGACGGCATCCACGCCCAGCGAGGCCAACAACTCTGCCCTGCGTGCCGGAGTTGAAAGTGCCATAGGCGCAGCAGTGGGACGCACAATCGAAGCGGGATGCGGATCAAACGTGAGCACAACAGCAGGCACATCCAGCCGTTGGGCCACGGCCAAGAGTCGGTTCACAATGGCTAGGTGGCCCACGTGTACGCCGTCAAAGTTCCCTACCGTTACAGCGCAGGCAGCCGCAGTAGGCGTCCAGCGGCCGGCGGCGGATAAAACAGTCGGTTGTAAAACGTGCTGCACTGAGGCCATCGATTGAAATGAAAGGGCGGGCGTGAATGGGAGAAGTGTAGCAAACGCTCATCGAGCGTCCGCCAGTTCCTTCGGAGCACCTTTGAGGGATGATCTGGTTTGCCTGAGTCTGCGAAAACAAAGGCCTGTCCGTCCCATGCGACGCAGCCATGTCGGCACGGTATCATGCTGGGAATCTGGCGTGCCCCTATCGGGTTGGCCGGAAAAGTCTTTTCCGTCAATCGAATCTGTCGCACCTGACTGAATCACCGCCTGGATCACACTATGGAAGAGAAGCAGATCTATCTGTCGGCGGAGATGACGAGCCGCTTGGCGGCCATTGATATTGGCTCCAACAGCGTGCGACTGCTTGTTGCCGAAGCACTGCGAGGCGGCATGTACCGAATTCTGGATGAAGAACGGGAGCCCACGCGACTCGGCCGGAGCGTTGCCTTAGAGGGCAAACTGGATGACGAGTCGATGGAGCGAACCATTGCCGCACTGCGTACATTTAAGGAAATCGCATCCGGCTATCAGGCCACGAACCTCCGCACGATTGCCACCTGTGCGGTACGCGAGGCCCGCAATGGGCCCGAATTCTGCCGCCGAGTCCGCGACGAGGTTGGGCTGGACGTGGAAGTGATCCCGGCCGACCGGGAGGCGAGGCTGGCGTTTTCCAGCGCGCAACACGCCTTTGATCTGTCCGGCAAAAATGTAATCGTAGCTGACATCGGCGGTGGCAGTACAGAAATTGTGTTTGCCACAGGCAACCTTATCGAGTCGATTTTCACGACCCCGTTGGGGGCGGTGCGACTCACTGAACAGTGCGGCATCGTCGACGGCGCGCCTCCCGAGGCTTTTCGGCATATGGATGACGAGATTAACTCGTGCCTCAAGAAGCGTACCACTCGCCCGCTCTTTGCGCCTCATTTCCTCATCGGCTCAGGAGGCACATTCACAACGCTTGCCGAATTGGTAATGGCTGGCAAAAAACAGTTCGATATCCCGGTTGCGGGCTATAAGGTGTCGCACGCCGAAGTTCGTCACTTGCTCGACAGGCTTTGCAAGATGCCTCTGCGGGCCAGGCGCAGCATGGCCGGAATGACGCCCGACCGCGCTGACATCATCGTCGCTGGCCTCACGATCATCGACGTGCTTATGAAGCGATTCCGGGTAAACACGCTTGTGATTCATACCCGGGGGGTCCGCGATGGGCTGGTACGAGAGATGATTGATGACCTCTTGGGGAGTGATGGCATCGCTGCAGCCGATCAACCGGAATTGCGAGATGAGGCAATCGAGCGACTCGCGACGGCCTGCTCCGGCGAACGGGAACACGGCCGGAAGGTGGCCTCGCTAGCCGGACGCATCTTTGAACAAATGGCCGAACCGCTGGGCCTCCAAGCTGGCGACCGAATGCTGCTGGAATGGGCAGCGCGTTTGCAGGATGTCGGGTATGTCATCAATTACGAGCAACATCACAAGCACAGCTACCACCTCATTCGCAATAGCCGACTGCCGGGCATTCGCACGCACGACTTAGAACTCATTGCCAACGTGGCGCGTTACCATCGTGGCGCGCACCCCAAGCGGAAGCACGAAAATCTTTCGCGACTGTCTTCTGAGGACCAGCAGCGAGTGCAACGCATGGCAGCAATTCTGAGAGTGGCCGGCGGCCTCGACCGAAGCCGCTCGCAGCAGGTGCGAGACGTGCTTGTGACCGTGGCCGATGAGGGCGTGACGCTGGATGTTGTTGCCGAGCAAGAACCGCTGGTTGACATTTGGGGCGCCGAGCGACGCACTGACTTGTTCGAGAAAGTATTTGGGCTACCAACTACGATTCGTTGGGCCTCCCGTGCCGGCTCACTCGCTGCACAACCCGCCTCCGCCGCAGTGTCCCGAAAGGCCCGCAAGCAATCAAAACATCACACACAGCCTGAATCTGCGGCAGCAGCGGACAATTGTAAGCCAACCGCATAAGTCTGCAGGCCCCACCGAAAACAGGAGCGATGGGACTCGAGTGGCTCGCCATGCGCACCGCATGCGTCAATCCCTACAGCCCATGCAAGCTATTTTTCTTGCCGGGTTGGCATTTTGTCGAAGACCCGAGCGGCCAGTGGTCGATGTTCTTTGGAGATATTCTTGGAAAGCGTGCAAGAGATCTCGTGGGGATAGTTCCTAATGAAGTGCCGGATGATTCGTACCATGCTGCAGCAGTCGATCCGCCGGGTACTTACCACTGGCCTGGTGCTCATTGCGATTCTCATGGTGGCAGTCGCGAGTGCCCTGCCCTGCCAGGCTGTGCAGACAAAGCACCTCGGGCAGACGAAGCCTCTTTCGCACGGATCGCCGCAGAAAAAAGCACCGTACCAACCCGGTGCATCGCCCTATAAAACAGGCATAAACCAGCGTCCGAAATATTTCGTGCCACCCACAAACCCACGCACTCCCACTTGGAAAATGTACGGCACGCC
>CAIRDU010000339.1 GCA_903877395.1 uncultured Planctomycetaceae bacterium | reverse complement strand
GGTGGATATCACCCCCGACAGGCCAACGGCCATCATGGGGCAGATGCACCTGCGGATGTCGACGCGCGTACGGGATCCGGTCACCTGCACGGCGCTGGCTATGGAGACAGTCCGCAACGGCCATTCAATTGATCAGGCAGTGATGGTGTCGTGCGATCTGTGTTTTATCAGTCCGACGCTGGTGGATGCCGTTACCGCTTTGAGCAGTTCGATCACCCAGCGGGCCGCCGGACTGGATCCGTCAAAGATTTTTCTCAACGCCACGCACACCCACGCGGGTCCTGTCGTCGAAGATGGGTGGTATGTGGTTCCTGAGAAGGGGGGGGCGATCCAGCCCGCCGAGTATCGGTTGCACGTAGCCCAACGGATCGCCGACGCGGTGGTCGAGGCGTGGAACGCTCGCAAGCCTGCCAGCATGAGTTGGGCGCTGTCGCATGCCGTCGTGGCACACAACCGCCGCGCAGTCTCGTTTGACAGCAAGACGGGCCTTCCCTTTCCAGGCAACACGAAGATGTATGGCTCGACGACCACCGACGACTTCGACTCGATTGAGGGTCCGGCCGACCCGGGACTCCCGTTGGTGTTTTTTTGGAAGCCCGATGGCACACTCTCCGGACTGATCGTCAACTTGCCGTGCCCATCCCAAGAGACCGAAGCGATCCTCGAAGTTTCCGCCGACTTCTGGCACGAAACACGGATCGAATTGCGGAAGCGACTCGGTGAGGGCGTGGCCGTTTTGGCCCAGTGCGCTGCCGGTGGCGACTGTGTGTCGCGGCCCATGTGGCGGCGGGAGGCCGAGTCTGAAATGCGCCGCCGCCGAGGCTTATCGGGCCGCGAAGAGGTTGCCAGGCGAATTGCCAATGCCGTGACCGACGTGATGCCCGTCGCCAAAATGGGCCAGACGGCAACGCCTATTCTGAAGCACGCCGTCCGCACGCTCGACCTGCCGATGCGGATTGTCACGCGGGACCAACGAGAGCGATGTCGCGTGGATGCAGAACGAGCCCCGCCCGAGGGCTTGGCCCGCAGTTGGAATCAGAATGTTGTAGATCGCTTCGACATGCAGCAGGCAATGCTCGCGCGAAACGAAACGCCGACGTCACCCGTTCGCGTGCATGCGGTGCGGCTCGGAGACGTGGCCGTCGTCACCAACTGCTTTGAGATGTACGGCGACTACGGCACTCGAATCCAAGCCCGCAGCCCCGCCACAATGACCTGCGTCGTGCAATTGGCTGGCCGAGGCAGGCCCTCCTATCTGCCAACGGCGCGGGCGGTGGAAGGGGGCGGCTACTCAGCCATCATTCAAAGTAACCAGGTGGGGCCAGAGGGGGGGCGCATGCTCGTTGACGAGAGCGTGGGGATGTTAAAGGAACTCTGGATGCCGCCGACACAACCGATACCAACCGTTCAAAAATAACCACAGGAGATACTGCTCATGGGCAAGATTCAGATTGGATTGAACACCGAATACTCCCGCTCCAGCGATAAGCCATTTGAATGGGCTGTCGAAAACGCGGCTGCGATGGGCTACAAGTACATCGAGCCGATGGTTCACTTCGGCCGTGAACTCATGAGCGAGGCGGGCTACTTCCACACCGTGTCGATGTTCGATGATCCATATCGCATCAAGAACGCATGCGACAAGGCAGGCCTGACAATCTCGGGGCTCCAAGCCCACGGACCGCTTGGCCGCCCAGATGTGCACGGCGAATATCTAAAAATGGCCATCCGCGTTGCCGGCGAGATCGGAGTGCCTGTGGTCAACACCGACGAGGGCATCAAGGCTTCGTGGACGACGCAAGACGAAGATTATGTTCTGATCCGCTACACGTTGCAGGAGGCTGCGTTTGTGGCTGAGCGGCGTGGAGTGAAGATCGGCCTCGAGTGCCACTCGCAATATTCACGAACACCGGATGGGCTGGACGCGATCTACGATCTGGTTCGATCACCGTCGATCGGAATCAACCTCGATACGGGTAATGCCTACCTCGCTGGCCAAGACGTCTACGCATGGCTGGAGCGGGTGGCATCGCGGCTTGTGCACCTGCACGCCAAAGACATCTCCACCGAGCATTCCAAGCGGGAACTGGGCAAGGTGGCCGGTACGCCAGTGGGCTGTGCGTGTGGCGAAGGCATTCTGGACTGGAAGCGGATCATTGGCATCGTGCAGGAAAAGACGCCTCGCGACATCGTGTTCAGCGTGGAATGCGGCACGCCCGATCAGGCCAAGCAGAGCCTCGACTATCTGGGCCCGCTGGTCTGACGTGCGACTTCCCAGTCCGGCGAACGAACCGTCGGCATGACTTGAAGGAGACATTCAATGAACGGAAAAAAGG
>CAIRDU010000338.1 GCA_903877395.1 uncultured Planctomycetaceae bacterium | reverse complement strand
TCCTCAAGCTTCCGCCGACACCCATCACCTCGGTTGGCGAGTTCTCTAAGCGGATGCCGATCAAGTCCGAACAACCGCTTGGCGAGTCGGCGCATCCTCGCATCGAAGCGGAGACTTTACCCGCCCCGGCGAAGGGCTTCCACTGCACGCTCGCAAGACGCGGCTCTAGCCGTGTCCGCGAGCCCCGGCCAACCACTCGTCGGCCCACACGCGAACGGCATCGACTCCCTTGCGGTGGCAGAAGTCGCCGAGCGTTTCAGCGGCAGTGCGCTCGGCTTTATAGCAGGCAAGAACGGCTGTGATTTCTTTGCACAACTCATCAAACGGCACGACATCCTTATAGATCACGTTGAGCCGATCTCCCAAGAGTCGGCCACCCAGAAAAATCGTGTATTTCCCAAGCGTGCGGCCAACGATGCCAATGTCGCAGTTGTATGGCCTGGCGCACGCGTTCGGGCAGCCGGTCATGCGGAGCGTGAAGGCGTCATTGGAGAGCCCCAGTTTTGCCACCTCCGGCTCAAGGGAGTCGATGAGACCGGGCAACACCCGCTCACTCTCGGCCACAGCCAACGAACAGGTCGGCAATGCCACGCACGCCATGCTCCAGCGTCGTAGCGTGGAGATCTCCTCGGAGGTTTTCACTCCGTGGGCATGCAGAATTTCTGTGATCCGCACCCGGTCGGTGATATGCAAGTCGGTGAACAGCAGACTCTGGTGCGCCGTGATCCGCACGCCCGGTTGAATCTCTTTGAGAATCTGCCGCAACGCCGTTTTCAGCCGGAAATCGCCTGCGTGCTTCTCTGAATCCTGCGTTTTGTGCGTGTCGAGGATTCGACCGTTTTCCACGTTGAGTCCGTAGAAAAACTTCCCGTTCCCCTGCTCGTGCCAGCCGATGTGGTCATCGAAACCGTGCACGTCGCTGGGGTGGCACGGTAGGAGCGGCTTCCCAAAATACTCTTCCACCTTGGCCCGAAAGTTTTCCAAACCCATCGTGTGGATCGTGTACTTGAGCCGGGCCACTTTCCTATCAGAGCGATTGCCAAAGTCTCGCTGCACCTCCACGATCGCAGTGGCGATCGCGAGCACATCCTCCTCTGGCACAAAGCCGAGTCGCTTGGCAAGCGCGGGGAATGTCTTGGCGGCACTTGGCGTCACGCCCATGCCGCCCCCGGCGAGGACGTTATAGCCGAGAATTTTTCCAGCCTCGTGCACCACGAGAAACCCGAGGTCATTGGCGTAGATGTCGACGCAATTATCTTCCGGGAGGCCAAACGCGGTTTTAAATTTCCGGGGCAGATAGGTGGGTCCGTAGATCGGCTCAATCTCTTTGCCTGCTGAGCCGCCACCGGCCAGCGTTTTCTCGCCGGTATCCGAATCGGTGAGCCAAATCTCGTGGTAGGCACGCGTTTGAGGCGCGAGGTGTTCGGCCAGCCTGCTGGCCATGGTCTGCATCTGATCTCGCACCGGATTGTTTCTGAGCGGTGCCGGGCAACACATGACGTTTCGCTCCACGTCGCCACAGGCGGCCAGCGTCGAGAGCTGAATCTCGTTGATGCGTTGAATCGTGGCCTTGAGATCCCCCTTTACGATGCCGTGGTGCTGAATGCCCTGCCGAGTCGTGAGTCGCACAGTGCCGTTTGCCAACTCATCGCCCAAGTCAATCTCGGCGAGCATCTGCGCGGCGGTCATTTTGCCACCGGGAATCCGCGTTCGCACCATGAACGAAATTTCTCGCAAGCTCTTCGCGCCTTCTCGGGCTTTCCGAGTCTCGCGGTCGTCCTGCTGGTAGGTGCCGTGATTCTTGAGCAGGTGGATGCTGGCTTTACCAAAACCGGGAGCACCGTCAACGAGTTCCTGAGGAATGTCGCCCAACAGATAGTTGCTAGCGATTTTTGCCAATTCGACACCGCTTACCTTGGCTGCCGGGGCAGGGACGCCTGCGGTAAGCGGCGCAGCGGCAGGGTCTCCTAGCGCAGGAGTGGATGGCGTTTCGTCTGACATGGCTTCCTAGAACGGCTCTGGTGCCGACTACTTTTTGATTGCGGGCTTCGGTTTTTCTTGCTTGGGTTTCTTGTTTTTCTTGTCGTTCTTCTGCGAGTTGTTGCCTTTGCCCATAGCGATCGTTCCTTTCAGGTGCGTTTGTCTTGAT
Organism: uncultured Planctomycetaceae bacterium; assembly: GCA_903877395.1. Taxonomy (GTDB): domain Bacteria; phylum Planctomycetota; class Planctomycetia; order Pirellulales; family UBA1268; genus BAIKAL-G1-2R. Next base: position 1,091 of record CAIRDU010000338.1, on the reverse strand, counting down.
ACCACATGATACACACGAGGCACGCAGAGACGCACCTCAATGAGCGCAGTATCGTAACCAATCCTTGCTGTTTTTGAACAACCCTGTCCAAAAGCGCGTCATTTTCGCAGCCGCAATGCATTCCCCACGACGCAGAGCGAACTGATGCTCATCGCCGCGGCGGCGAGCATCGGATTGAGCAGCAGGTGCGAAGACAACGGGAAGAGTACTCCGGCCGCGATCGGAATGCCAAGCGCGTTGTAAATCATCGCAAAGAAAAGATTCTGGCGGATATTGCGCATTGTGCGGCGGCCCAACCGCAGCGCCTTCACAATGCCTCGCAGGTCGCCTTTGACGAGCGTGACTCCTGCCGACTCAATCGCCACATCCGTTCCTGTGCCCATGGCAATCCCCACATCGGCAGCGGCCAATGCGGGTGCGTCATTGATGCCGTCACCTGCCATTGCCACCGTGCGGCCTTGGGCGCGCAGCGACACGATCAGTTCGTACTTCCCTTCGGGACGGACTCCAGCGTGGCATTCATCGATACCAAGGTGCTGGGCCACTATTTTGGCCGTCTCTGCGTTGTCGCCGGTGAGCATGATGATCCGCAGGCCCATCGCATGCAGACTCTTCACCGCCTCAAACGTTGAAGCCTTGATCGGATCAGACACCGCCACCACTCCGACAAACTGCCGATTCACTGCGACATACACCACCGTGCGTCCTTGCCGTTGCAAGGCGTCGACTCGGCCATCCAATGCAGCGAGGTTGTCTACGTTGTGGCTGGCCAGCCAGTCTCGCTGGCCGACGCATATCTGCTGACCTCCAGCGGTGCCGCGCACGCCGCCGCCAGTGGTCGAAATAAAATCATCCACTGGCGCACGCGCAATGCCCCGGTTTGTGGCGCCTGTCACAATAGCCCGAGCCAAAGGATGCTCGCTGTGCTGCTCCACGCTGGCTGCGGCCTGGAGCAGGGATTCTTCTGTCTGTCCAGTTACCGGGATACACTCCGTCAGCACGGGGCGGCCCTCTGTCAGCGTGCCCGTTTTATCGACCACAACGGTATCAACTTTTTCGAGTCTTTCGAGCACCGCAGCATCCTTGACAAG
>CAIRDU010000337.1 GCA_903877395.1 uncultured Planctomycetaceae bacterium | reverse complement strand
GCTGCGTTCTTTTCCAGCGGTCAGGGAATTCTGACTTCGCGAACGGTTGGATACCTGAGTCAAAGCACAATCACGCAGCGGGAAGCCCAAGGCAATCCAAACTCTCCAATTGCGACGCTCAATGGACCTGGTTGGGTGGCCCCGGTGGGCGTAGGCGGCCAGTTCCCTCCCGGCATCATCAATCAGCCGCTCGTGGATCTCTTTGCGATCGAGCACTCCAACCGCGTCAGTACGTTTGTCAACGGACAGCAAATCACCAACCGCGATTCATACGGCGTGCAGTCGGAACGCTTGCCCGGCCAAATTTCCCGTGGGATTGGCACGCTGCCCGGTGGATTGCCAATCTATCGAAGTGGAACCGATGAACTGATCGGTGGCATCGGCACATTCTTTCCTGGGCCGGATGGATTTGCGACGTTTGAACAAGGGTTTGTTCCCGTTGCCTCACAGACGCAAAACGATCGTCGCAACGCACCGAGGGTGCTCGAAGCGGAGTTGATCTCGTTTCTGACCCTACTCAATGGGTCGGCCCAGCACGTCTCATTTTCCCCGCAGGGGCTGATCAATATCGCGGGAGTCTCGCCCGCGATGTTATTGAATCCGGCGTCGCAGCAGGCGGCCGTCAATAAGATCAACGCGGCGGCCCGTATCAATCTGGGCGGCATTGCACTGCAGAGTTTTGGACCCAAGGCCGGGCCGCTTGGAGTGCGAACACTCTTCACGCTGACTGCAACGCTCGGCCCTGGAACAGTCAACGGAGCCAATCAGGCTGTGACAATGGCCGCCGTCGTGATTCCAGGCGTGGCTGAAAGAGAAGGCTGGATTGTGGGCCCCACAGCGGGCGCGCTCATTACGAAGGCACAGGTCATTCAGTTGGTGTATCAGGGCGTTGCTCAATCGCTCGTCACAAGGGCACAGATCCGCATACCAACAACATACTCACGGATGATTTTTGCCGTCTCCGATACCAACGGCGCTCTCTTGGGCCTCTATCGGATGCCCGATGCGCTCTGCGATGCTTTGGACGTTACTCCAGCGAAAGCCCGCAATTCCTACTACTATGCGTCGAACGATTTACAGCCACAGGATCAGATCGCTGGCATTCCAAAGGGAACGGCGTTCACCACCAGAACATTCCGCTATCTCGCCTCGCCGTTTTATCCGTCGGGTAATAGTGGTGCCCCTCCGGGCCCATTCTCGATTTTGAATGAACCGGGCATCGATCCCACGACTGGTTACAACATCGGTGCCCCGAAACCTGCTGCCTCGTTTCAAACCGTGCTCGGGTTTGACTCATTTAATCCCGGCAGAAATTTCAGCTGTCCGACGACTGGCCCTGGCAGCCAGCCAGCCTCCAATCAGAACGGCACAATCTTTTTTCCTGGCAGTTCAGCGGTGTACAACAGCGCCGGCGTGCTCATAGCCGGCTTTGGTGGAAGCGGTGACGGCGTCGATCAGGACGATGTGGTGACATTCTACGGAGTGGTTGGATTGGCCGCGCCGACTGCAAAGCGGGCGGATCAATATTTCGTGCGCGACATTCGTTTGCCATACACAAAATTTTCAAGAAATGCTGACGCTGGTCCGAGCCCCGCTGGACCTGCCGGTGCCGCAGAACTGGCAAGGGTCTTGGCGGCCAATCATGCGCCATATTTTATTCCGCTCTCAGATGTCGCCGCAGTGTACGGAGTCAATCCGGTCGTCACGCTCGGTGCCTCCGATCGCGATAACGATCCGCTGACCTATTCAGCGACTCTGTCCGGCTTCAGTGGGTCAGCGAGTCCCGCCACGCTTTCGATTTCCGGCAATCAGCTCACGGTCGCTCCGAAAAGCGGATTTTCGGGCTCGTTCACTGTCAACGTAACGGCCACAGACGGTCTTGCGACAAGCGATGTCAGATCGTTTCGCGTGACGGTGTCGCCGCTCTCGTCGACGCCTCCTTTCAAGGTCAACCCTTCTTCGATTTTCTCCGGCGCGGTCGAAAGCTTTCTGTGGCTGGGTCGACAGGTGCAGGCTCGTGCCGATAAATGGATTGTTCGTTGCGATTCTCCGGCGGTCCCATCCGGCCTTTTTGGATCGCAGTCTGCGTGGCGATCTCAATCGCTCAATGCGAGTGGCAATAGCAGCAGCCATTTCCTGGCGCTCGATACATCAGGAACCAGTCGGCAAGATGTCATGAACTGGGCCTGGAACGCCCAGGGAATCGCAGCGATTGAACCCGATTTCGTCATTAATGCTTCGGTTACGCCAAACGATCCCAGCTACCCGTTGCTCTGGGGCCTCAATAATACGGGCCAGTTTGGAGGCACGATCAATGCCGATATTGACGCTCCCGAGGCGTGGAATGTGACGACTGGTTCCCGCAGCGTGGTGATCGGCGTGATTGATTCAGGAGTCGACATCACTCATCCCGACTTGGCGGCAAATATCTGGACCAATCCAGGTGAGATTCCCGGCAACGGCATTGACGACGAAGGGAACGGCTACATCGATGACGTGCATGGCTGGGACTTTGTCGACAACGACAATACGCCTCAGGATGGTGCCGGCCACGGCACGCATGTCGCGGGCACGATCGGTGCGGTGGGAAACAACTCCGTGGGCGTTACTGGTATCAACTGGCAGGTGTCGCTGATGCCGTTACGCTTTTTAGGCAATGACGGATCGGGGTCGACCAGCGGCGCAATCGCAGCGATCAACTATGCGACGATGCTACGCCGCAGTTTTGGAATCAATGTCGTTGCCACGAATAACAGTTGGGGTGGCGGCGGCTATTCGAGTCTCTTAGAAGACGCGATCCGAAAAAGTGGTGACGTCGGGATCACATTTGTCGCCGCTGCAGGAAATGAAGCGAGCGATAACGATGCTGTCGCTCGTTATCCGACCAATTATAATCTCCCCAATGTGATCTCCGTGGCAGCGATTGACGATCGCGACGCGATGGCATCGTTTTCCAACTACGGCGCCACCACAGTCGATATCGGTGCTCCGGGTGTTTCAGTTTATTCGACGCTGCCGAATAATTCGTACGGCACCTACAGCGGCACATCGATGGCCACGCCGCATGTCGCAGGCGTGATTGGCCTGCTTGCCGCAGCAAAGCCGGGGATCACGGTGGCCGAGGTGCGTGCGGCGATCCTAGGTTCAGCTGTGCCGATTGCCAGCCTTGCTGGAAAAACAGTGAGCGGCGGCCGACTCAACGCAAAGGCCGCACTCGAAAGCCTTGGCATGTCTGTGCAGGCAACCACGCCCGCAGTGGGAAGCGTTGTGTCGGTGGCACTGGCGAGCTACACGATCGACTTTTCGCAGAGCTATGCCCCGAGCAGCGTGTCTGCTTCGGATTTCACGGTGAATGCCATTCCTGCCAGTTCGTTTGTACTGGTCGATGCCAATACAATTCGTTTCTCATTTACGTCGAGCCCGGTGACGGCACAGGGATCGCAGACGATGGCGATTGCCGCCGGCGCGATTACAAGAAGCAGCGACAGCCAGGGAATTACTGCCTGGTCGGGTTCGTTTTTCTTTGATCCAATCGTGACGGCGGTGACTTCGGTGACGCCAGCCAATGGGTCAACCGTGTCGACTCCACCGACATCGATCACCTTTGTGTTCAACGAGCCGCTTTTGACAGCGTCAATCACTGCGTCGCAACTCGATTTGAGCGTCGGGAGCGTGACGGGGGTGACAGTCATCAATCCAACAACCGTCAGCTTTAGCATCAATCTTAGTGGCGTTGAGGGGACGGTGAAGTATTCGATCCCTAAAGGCATGCTTTTCGATGCATTCGGTTCGCCCAATCAGGAGGCGATTACGGGATCTTTTACGATCGACGATCCGTATCTTGAGCGGTATTCGGCCACCGATTTGCCCAGAGCAATTCCAGACACCAACACGCTCATAGCGCAGCCTTTGGTGGTGAGCGATTCGTTTGTGTATAGCGATATCAATGTTGAAATCGATATTTCACATACGTGGGATGGCGATCTCGAGGCAACGCTTGTTGCGCCCGACGGTACGGCAATTCTACTTTTCTCACGCAACGGATCTGCGAACGATAATTTTACCCGTACGGTGTTTGATTCGGAGGCAGCCACGCTGATTTCAGCTGGGGTTGCACCTTTTACAGGCCGATACCAGCCGTTGCAATCACTTGCCCCGCTGTATAACAAAAATGCGCAAGGTACCTGGCAACTCCAGATTCGCGATTTAGTCTCTGCTGACGTCGGCACGCTCAATACATTTGCCCTCGTATTCGCTCGCACTAACACTGTTCCATCGCTCGCGGCGATGGCAGATGTTTCAGTCGCCTACGGCTTGAGCCTTTCTGCGATCACGCTTGTGGGTACGGATTCCGACAGCGATCCCCTGACGTATACGGCGACGATTCCGGGTTCTACGCCGTCAACAGCTCCCGCCACGGTATCTGTTGTGGGCAATCAACTCACGATTCTTCCAGTGAGTGGATTCGTGGGATCGTTCACCGTGAGCGTAACGGCCAGCGACGGCATTGCGACGAGCGTTGCGAAAACATTCCGCGTGACGGTGACGCCTCTCACGGCATCGCTTCCGTTTACAGATGATTTCAACCGAGCGAATAGCGCGTTTATTTCTGGGTATTGGACGAAGCGCAACGGTGATTTTCAGATTCAGGGAAATGCGCTCGTGCCACGCGGGATTGCGTTGAGTCCGTCTGTGGCGACGGTGAATGGCGTTTCCGCAGCAGATGTCAGGGTGGAGGCCTCTGTGAATCTTGCCGCCACGGGCAATGACGCTGGAGTCATCGCGCGTTATTCAGGCGTAGGCGACCAGAACATGTACATGGGCACGCTCGTGCGAACCGCCGCGGGAACGACAGGCCAAATCTGGAAGAACGTCAACGGTGCATGGAGTAGACTCGGGATCAGCACTCCAGTGGCCAGTGCCGGCACGCTTCGGTTGGATGTCATCGGCTCTTCTCTCACGCTCTCCCTCAACGGCACCACGCTTGTGTCCGTGCAAGACAGTTCCATCACCGCTGCAGGTGCTGTGGGACTCCGGAGCTATGGAACGGGCGTTGTTGTTGATTGGTTTTCGGGGAGTGTCCTGAGAGCAAACGCCATCCCTTCGCTGGCTGCCATTGCAGACGTTTCATCCGCTTACGGCGTGAGTCTTGTCCCGATCACACTTGCCGGTACGGATTCCGACAGCGATCCCCTGACGTATGCGGCGACGATTCCGGGGTCTACGCCGTCAACAGTTCCCGCCACGGTATCTGTTGTGGGCAATCAACTCACGATTCTTCCAGTGAGTGGATTCGTGGGATCGTTCACCGTGAGCGTAACGGCCAGCGACGGCAT
>CAIRDU010000336.1 GCA_903877395.1 uncultured Planctomycetaceae bacterium | reverse complement strand
GGCTACGCACATCTGGGGCTACCGTAACTACGAGACATCCGATGACTCGCGGAACCTCTGGTGGGTTGGGCTTCTGGCCTTTGGCGAAGGCTGGCACAACAACCACCACGCCTACCAACGTATGGCCAAGCACGGCCACCGCTGGTGGGAAATTGATGTGACGTACTGGGCAATCGTGGCGATGGAGAAGTTGGGCTTGGCTTGGAACGTGGTTCACGAGCCAACCGGTGCCAGCCGTCGGGCCGTCGGTCAGCAAGACCGCGGTCAGTCTTAATCACGCAGGCTCAATCAGCGGTTTTCGGCGTCCACTGTTGCAATTATGTCCTTCGCCGATAGAATTCGTTCGATTCGCCGGGGCACTTCCTGGCGGTTCGAACCCTTGTGGCATGCGTACTCGGTCGACCATGGAATGGATGCAACGTGCATCCAAATCTGCCGCGTAGAGCCATGCTTGTCATGTACTAGGTCGCCTGGTTAACGGGTGAATTTCGGCTGATGACGCTTACGAAAGATCGAAAAACGGAATTAATTGGTGCCCATCGTCGCGGAGCTGCCGACACTGGTTCGGCGGAGATTCAGATCGCGTTGCTCTCAGGACGAATCGCGCATCTCACGGGCCACTTCAAAAAGCACACCAAGGATTTCGCCAGCCGGCGTGGTTTGCTGATGATGGTGAGCCGTCGACGCCGGCTTCTCGACTATCTCAAGCGCATCGCGCCGCAACGGTATCTCGACATTATCAAGCGGCTTGATATTCGTAAGTAGTGTAGGTGGTGTGTTTAGCGTTGGTTGGTGCGGTCGTCCTTGAGAGCGAGAACGTCTCTTGTTCTCGGACGAACACCCGCACGGTATGTGTCGGGCCCGGGCAGCATGTGTGTCCTCGGGCATTGACGGCTCGCTCTAGTGGCGCGTGGATGATCACCCGCCGTACGGAGCACGAATGGAAGGAAGGGAAGTAGCTTTGAAAGTACGAGTTGAACGAAAATTTGGTGACACTGTTCTGAGTATGGAAACAGGTTTTCTCGCAAAGCAGGCCGCAGGGTGCGTGTTTGTGCAGTTTGGCGAGACAAGTGTGATCGTGGCGGCCGCAACTGGCGCCCCGCGACTGGGCATCGATTTTTTCCCGCTCTCTTGCGATTACCGCGAACGCGCAGCAGCAGGCGGCAAGTTTCCAGGCGGGTTCCTCAAGCGAGAGGGACGGCCCACGATGAAGGAAACGCTCACGAGTCGTTTGATGGATCGTCCGATCCGTCCCCTTTTTCCAGACGGCTTCTTCGATGAGGTGCAGATTCAGGCGTCGGTGCTGTCGAGCGACAAGCAAAATGACGGCGATGTGCTGGCTATGAACGGTGCTTCGGCAGCTTTGTGCGTGTCTCCGCTGCCGTTTCGCGGCCCACTGGGCAGCGTTCGATTGGCGCAGATCAACGGTCAGTTCGTGGCATTTCCGACGCAGGATCAACTTGAGGAAAGCGATCTGGATTTGATTGTGTCAGGCAGCGAAACGGCCGTTCTGATGATCGAGGGCTTTGCCCGAGAGATGCCAGAAGATCGAATGTTTGAAGCGATTCAGGAAGCTCATCGCATTATTCGTGAACTGTGCGCGATGCAGCACGAACTGGTGCAAAAGGTCGGCAAGCCCAAGAAGGAATACGTGCTGGCGGATTATTCCGGACTGCGCGAACGGCTCGCTTCGGGATTTCTAGTGGAGCTCAAAGCTGCCAAGGGAATGCTCGTAAAGCACGATCGCGGACAGGCAGTGAAGGCGCTCCGCGAGCGGGCTAAGGCAGAGATCATGCCTTCGGAACCGGCGGCTACTGCCCGGGCCGGGGATGCTGGCGGTGTGAGCGACGCAGATTTTTCTCATGTCTGGCACGGGCTGGAGGAACGGGCGGTGCGGGAGTTGATTTTGGCTGGGAAACGCCCTGATGGACGCGACTACCAGACCCTGCGAGCCATTGTCTGCGAGGTCGATCTGCTGCCCAGAGTTCACGGCTCGGCGCTCTTTCAGCGTGGTGAGACTCAGGCTTTGATCACCATTACCCTCGGCACGGGCAAGGATGAGCAGCGCGTCGATGGGTTGCTCGATGAGTACTCAAAGAAGTTCATGCTGGACTACTATTTCCCTTCGTTTTCCGTCGGCGAGGTGCGCCCGATTCGCGGCCCAGGCCGGCGCGAGATCGGCCACGGAGCGCTTGCTGAGCGAAGTGTGAAGCCGGTGCTTCCGGATCCCGATACGTTCCCCTACACGATCCGCGTCATTTCCGACATTCTTGAGTCGAACGGCTCAAGCTCGATGGCATCGGTATGTGGGGCCACGCTTGGCTTGATGGCTGCCGGCGTGCCAATTTCCAATCCCGTTGCCGGAATTTCCGTCGGCTTGGTGAAGGAATCAGAAAGCAAGTGGGTGCTCCTCACGGATATCATCGGTGACGAAGACCACTACGGCGATATGGATTTTAAGATTGCGGGCTCTCAAACAGGCATCACAGGCATCCAGCTCGACCTCAAGATCGACGGCATCTCGCCCGCAATCATTGAGGCAACGCTGCGACAGTCTCGCGAAGCCCGGCTGGAGATTCTTCGTCAGATGCTGTCGGCCATCCGCCGGCCGCGTCCAGAAATTTCGCAGTGGGCGCCCCGTCTGCTACGCACCCACATCGAGCCGGACAAGATTGGCCTCTTGATTGGCCCAGGTGGCAAGACGATCCGCGCCATTCAGGAATCGACCGGTGCCAGCATCGAAGTCGAAGACGATGGTACGGTGACGGTAGCCAGCCACGATGCCGCAGGCGCCATGGCTGCATTGGCCAAGATCGAGGCTATGACCGCCTCGATTCAGGTCGGCAGGGTTTACGAGGGTCGCGTGACGAGCGTGAAGGATTTCGGGGCTTTTGTTGAACTGGTGCCCGGTAAGGACGGCCTCTGCCACATCAGCGAACTCTCAGACGATTACGTTTCAAGCGTTGCTGATGTATGTCGCGTGGGTGATGTCATTCGCGTGAAGGTTATTGCGGTCGATGATCAGGATCGCGTGAAACTGAGCCGTCGTGCGGCCATGCGAGAGTTGGCTGAAAGCAGCAATCCGGCACCGTCCTAAAGTCATCGTCTTTTTCCAGTTTTGTTCCGATTCAAAATCACCATCGAGGCGCGGTTTGACGATGTCGTCAGGCGACGAATCGAGCCGCTCGCGAGCGGAAACGTATGCGGAGTTTGCGGCTCTTGTGGGCACGTTGGCCCATGAGATCCGCAATCCGCTTTCTACGATTCGGCTGACGATGGAGCTACTCGCTGAGGATTTTGAGGCGACCGATCCAGAGTCGCCCACGAAGCATCGCGACCGTCGCGCCAAGGCCAAGATCGAATTGGTGCGACAGGAATGCGATCGGCTCCAGAAGTTGCTGGGTGATTTCCTCGACTTTGCCCGGCAGGAGTCGCTTGTTCTCGAGCCAGGCAGTCTGAACGCAGAAATCGAGCAACTCCTCGATTTTTTTGCGCCACAGGCCCAGGAAAATAGTGTCGAAATTGTGCGGTATCTAGATCCAGAGTTGCCG
>CAIRDU010000335.1 GCA_903877395.1 uncultured Planctomycetaceae bacterium | reverse complement strand
ATCTGTCCGTTGACGATGGCAATGATTCGCCTACGATCGTCAGCAGTGAGTAGGCGCCAACTCTCGACCAGTGCATCGAGGCCGGTAGAATTCGCGTCGGATTCTGCGTTGTCTTGTGTGGGAAATGACGTTTTTCCCGAGTGATATGATTGAGGCTTGAGTCCCAGCAGCCCTACTTGGCGTAACCGGATGGTGCCGCTTGGGCTTGCGAGCACACGAGCCGCGCACGGCCCCCTCAGGCGTGGCAGCCCCGTGCGTTCGCTTCGGCTGCGCCGAGCAAGCGCACGGGGCTGGTCTATTGTGAGAGGCAAAACCCTAACTTAGAAAATAGCGTCATTCATGCGGGCAGATCAACCGCCGCGTGTGTTTATTTCCCGCCGTTTGCGATACGTTGTGGAGCGTGGACGGTATCGAGGCCAATGTGTAGGGAGGTTGGGATGCCAGAGCGGAAGGTAGCCGTTGTGACAGGGTCTGCGACGGGCGTGGGCGCCGCCACGGTCCTGGGCCTGGCGCGCCGCGGGTATGACGTCGTCATTAACTACACGAAGAGCGAGGCGGATGCCTCGGCATCGGCCGCGGCCTGCGCCGAGGCTGGTGCCGACACGCTGTTGGTGCGGGCCGACGTGGCCGACGACGCCGCCTGCCGCAGCATGGTCGGTGCCGCGGTCGATCGCTGGGGACGCATCGACGCGTTGGTGAACAATGCGGGCCGCACGTCCATTGCCAGCATGGCGGGCTGGGAAGGGCTCGATGCGCAAGTCTTCCACGACATCTATGCCGTGAATCTGATCGGTGCCTTCCAAATGATCCGCGCCTGTGCGCCGGAGCTGAAGAGGGCTAGGGGGGCGATCGTCAACGTTTCGTCGATGGCCGGCGCGCTCGGGATCGGCACCTCGGCCCCCTACATCGCCTCCAAAGGAGCGCTCAACGCCCTTACCCTGAACGTGGCGAGGATGCTCGCACCGGATGTGCGGGTGAATGCCGTGTGCCCGGGTCTGATTCTCAGCCGTTGGTTTGCGAGCGGAGCCGGCGAGGGCGGCATGGAGCTGCTGAAGAGCCAATACGAACGGGCCGTTCCGCTGGAGCGGGCCAGCACTCCGGGGGAGGTTGCCGACGCGGTCATCTGGTTGATCGACGGTGCCGCATCGATGACGGGCGAACTGCTGCGGCTCGATTCGGGCATGCATCTCGGCAAGGGGTTGTCGGGGGATGGCACGGCCCCTTGAGTCCCCTGGCTCGCGTTGGCGGCGGATGCATCTCGAGGATAGGATCGGGCCCTGGCGGAATCCTTGAGGACAAGACGTGAAAATCAGCGTGGCGATCGTCGGTGGCGGGCCTGCGGGCCTGACGTTGGCTGCGGCGTTGGCCCAGCAGGGCGGGTTCGAGATCGCGGTTTTCGAACGTGCCGACGACCACTCTAGCGCCGAAACCTACAACCCCGATCGCAGCTACACGATCGACATTACGGGCCACGGTCTGCGTGCGGCACGCTTCATCGGCATCACCGACCGTTTCGATGCCGGGCTCATTCACTTCAAGGGGCTGAAGATCGCCCCCCACCCCTGGCTTCGTCGGCTCGGGGCTGGCTTCGCGGAGGAGCCGTACCACGGCAGGGGTTGGACGGGGAGCCGCGGTGACATCTGCCGCTGTCTTCAGGCCCATCTGTCTGAGCGGCATGCAGATTCCGTGGTCCTCCACTTCGGGGCGGAGGCGATCCTCGTCGACGCGGGGCAGCCACAGCTCCGCATCGCGTCGCGGGGCGACGGGGCCGGCGAACTGCGACGGTTCGATCTGGTCGTGGGCTGCGACGGCGGCGGTAGCGGAGTGCGGCGGTCCATCGCCGACCACACCAGCGGGTTTACAGTCGAGGGAGCCGACCTAGGCAACCACTCACTGATGCTGCACCTAGACCAGCACCTCAACGAGTTGGATCCGCAGTACCTCTATGTCCTTGCGATCCATCCCGTGATGGCCGTGGCCGGGGCGATCAACGGCCCCGGAGGGCCGGCGGATCCGCGGTGGTTCTGTCAGATCGGGTTCAGCGGCACGATGCGGTTTGACTCTGGCGCGGATGCCGGTCGTTTTCTCGACAGGGCGCATCCGCTGCTGCGGCATTTCGCCTCCGACGCCATGGTGGAGGAGTTTAGCCATCGGCAGTGTCTGCCGACCGGTAAGACCAAGCGGTGCTCGTCTCTCGTGGCCGGGCGGGTGGCGCTTCTGGGCGATGCCGGCGCTCCGGTGCCTCCCGTGGGCCAGGGGGTGAATGCGGCCATGGAAGGCGCGACGGTGCTCGCGCAGTGCCTGCACGAGCATCGCGATTCGCTGGATGCTGCGTTGGCGGCCTACGCGGCCACGTGGGGCCGGGAAACCGATGCGCTGCGGCGGATTGCGATGACGGTCGACCTCTCACAAACCATGACGCCCTTCCGGATCCTCATGGCCTCGTTCCTGGGCTACTCCTGCTTGAGGCTCGCCAAGCGCGAGGATCTCAGTTACGCCGAGGCCTGGGAGACTTTCCGCCGCGGCGAAGACTGCATCAGACGCACACCCCTGTGGCTGGTGCTGCCTCGCCGGCAAGGTTAATCGGGAGCCGCTCGCTAAGATGCGTGAGAATCTTAGCGAGCGGGCCCTGGATCGGTGACTCTCGCGTCATTACGTTTTCCATCAACTCTGTATCGGCTGAAACAGTTTGTATGGGAAGGATTCATGTGAAAGTCGTGCCGGGCTCATCCCGCGACAGCATCGTCGGCTGGCTGGGGGAGGCCCTGAAGATCAAGGTGCAGGCTCCGCCTGAGAAGGGCCGGGCCAATGAGGCAGTCGTCGCCCTGCTGGCCAAGGCACTTGCCATCGACTCAGCTGCGATCACCGTCGTCAGCGGCCACACCTCGCCGGCGAAGGTGCTGGAGATCGAAGGGCTCGACACCGAGGGCGTGCGGCAGACGCTGGCCGAGGGAGAATGACTGCTGGGCCGAGCCCTTGGACTGGTGCGGACGGGGGCAGGGGAGCCCGACAGAGTGCGACGTGAATTGCGCATCCATTGCAACGTGAAATGCGACTCCGCAGGCGTCCGCATCCGGCAGCACGGAGCCGCACGAAACGACAGAACCCGCGGCCACCACTCGGGTTACCGCGGGTTCTTCGGGAATTGCGCCAGTTACTAAAACTGGCCGAGTGGCGGGGACAGGAAGCGAACAAACGCGTTTTCGTTTGGGAAAGCAGGGGGTGGCGTCCGTCTGCGACGCGAAATGCGACGCGATTTCGGCCAATCGGATCGAGTTGCTCACCCGCGCGGTGATCCTCGTGGCCGGTATGAATCTGGCCGAGGCTGAGCGGGCCGCAGTGCTCGCGCGGGTGATCGCCGACTTGACCAGTCCAACTCAGCGGATTCCGGAATAGTCGATCAGGGCAGGGGAGGTCCTACGCAGCCTCTCACCCCAACTCGAGGTACGCCCGCCAGACCCGCGAGTAGGCGCAGCCCCAGGCCTCGTCATGGCATGCGCGGTCGAACTCCACGGGATTGATCCCCGGCGTCTTGGCCAGCCGATCAAGTGAAAAGTTCCAGGCCAGCGCGTGCGCCCATTCGTGGCAGAGCACCTCGACGGCCTGCGGCTCAACAAGATCGCGGTTGAGTTGGACCACGAACCGCTTATCCCGCCGTAGGCACTGGCCCAGGATCGTTTCCGGGAGCCAGGAAGTTCGAATGACCACGGGAAGGGCTGGAGGACATCGATCCCGAAGGCCCGCCAAAACCGTCCGAAACTCGCGCCATTCAGGGCGGTTCGTGGGGGAGTGGGCGTGAGCGGAATCGGAGGGGCTACCCATACGGCTGGCCAGGGCGCCGCGGTAACAGCAGAGCACCGCAGCCAACTGGTCGGCCCCGTGCGGGTTGGGTTTCACATGGGAAGACTGGCTGGTCCTGTTGGCTTATTGGTCATCGCGATCTGCTTCTGGAAGGGCGAGCCTCCGAAGTGGCGATGGTGCAGAAAATAGGCCAGTTCTTCCCGGAATAAGCACGGCCGATTTCTGCGACCTAAACTTGGCCAGCTCCGTAAATATCACTGGTATTGTGGGGTCTGGTTTTCCCACTGAAAGGGCCGATCTGATGGTCACTGCAAACAAGTACCTGCTCCGGGAAGTCAGACGGCTCGCTATCAAGGACGAACTCTTTGCGATGCGGCTCCGTGGCAGACTGGTGGTGCCGCTGGTCGCTATTCAGCCTGCCACGAAGAACCCCCCTGGAACGGGCTGACCCACGGGCTTTTTCGCCCAAGCGTCGTGCTGCCAACTCGCGACCCAAGCCAGCTCTCTTTGGCTCTCGCCGCTGTTCGGCCATATCGTTCTCCCGGAGCTCTTTCCACCGAGCCAGTCCAAGAGGCCCCATCATGGCTGCTACCAAGACGCTCGTGATTTGTAAGTCGGTGCATCACAACAACACCGCTTGGGTAGCCCACACAATCGCGGACGTTCTCGGAGCCGTTGTTCTGACGCCTGAAGAAGTGCCGTACGCCAGCCTTGATGACTACGACCTCATCGGCTTTGGCTCAGGGGTCTACTACGGTTCGTTCCATGAAGCCCTCTGGAGTTGGGTGCGCGGCCTACCCAATCAACGACTGCCCCAAAAGCCGGCGTTCCTGTTCTCGACCTCGGGGCTGTCATGCCTCTGGAAGTTCTGGCATGGTCCGTTCACGAGAGCACTGACCCGAAAGGGCTTTGATATCATTGGCGATTTTCATTGCCGCGGCTTCGATGCTTGGGGACCGCTGTGGCTGGTTGGTGGAATAAACAGACGGCACCCGGACGAGCGTGACCTAAGCCGAGCTGCTGAGTTTGCCCGTCGAATACAGACAGCGATCAAGGCTGGGTGATTGCGTGGT
>CAIRDU010000334.1 GCA_903877395.1 uncultured Planctomycetaceae bacterium | reverse complement strand
CCATGCACCCATGCCCGTTCTCTCTTGTGTCCGGTTTATTTCTCAAGAAAACATCGACTCGCCACGGTTTCGTGGATCAGCGAGCGAATGCCGTACTCGTGTGAAGCGGCGCGACTGACAATGTCATCGAGCACGTCATGATCGGCCGCTTGGATATCGGCACCTGTGGCGTAGACGAGCAACTGTCTTGCGACGTTGCGGGCCAGCAGCTTTGGATCAGCTTGTAAAGCCTGCTTGAAATCCTTGATCGTACGGCAATGACGTCCGTCGGCCAAGCAGCAGGATGCATCCACGAACGGCCCCTCGGAAAAAGATTCCTTAGCGGTGCTTTCGTGTGAAACCGATCGGTAGCGATCTCGCCAGCCACCGATCACGTCAAAGTTTTCCAGAGCAAAGCCGGGGGGATCAATCGCCGCGTGGCAGGCCGCACAACTGCCGTCGTTGGTGTGCATTGCCAGCTGCTCTCGAATGGTCACAGCACCACGCCTATCCGGATCGATCGCTGGAATATTGGGTGGCGGCGGCTCAGGGGGCTGGTCGAGAATCTCGCGAAGGACCCATGCGCCGCGTTTAACAGGCGATGTCACTGTGCCATTGCTCGTCACCTTGAGCACGCTGGCCTGCGTCAGCAAGCCACCCCGGCAAGAGCCCTCGGGAAGTGGCACACGCCGCACAACCGAGCCTTGAATCTCGGCTGCGATCCGGCCAGAATTTGCCCTATCGATTTGGTTGCCAACGGGTGGCTTCTGTGCCAGCTGATAGTGCTCCGCTAGCTTCTGGTTGACCATGAGAAAGTCCGAATCCACGAGGCTTTTGATGCCTGTGTCGTGCTGGATGAGTTCTCGAAAGAACGCTCGCGTTTCGGCGAGCATCGAATCGCGAAGATACTGGCTATATTCGGGATAGAGCGTGCTGTCTGGTGTCGTCAGATCGATCTCTCGCAGATCCAACCATTCATCCAGAAAATGGTCAATGAATCGCTGCGATTTTGGGTTTGCGAGCATTCGATCCACTTGAGCATGAAGGACGTCGGGCCTCCGCAGGTGCTGCCGACTGGCAAGCGTGAATAGTTCCTCGTCGGGCATCGAATCCCAAAGAAAATAGGACAGCCGGGCGGCCAGAGCCCAGTCATCGAGTGGCCCGTGGGGTGCCGCTAAAAACAAAAATTCTGGCGAGCACAGCGCCCCTTGCAACGCGGTCTTGATGGCAAGTTCAAAGGAGTCTCCTTGCTTAAGCCGCCGCCCAACCATTGCCGTGTAGGTAGCAACCTCCGTGGCTGTTGCAGGGCGTCGAAATGCACGCGAGAGAAATCCAGTGACCAAGTGCTTTGCGTGCGTTGATTGATTGGTGCCCACTGACCCAACGGGCAGATTGCCGAACAGCCGACGGTGGCTGGCCGGGGGCCACGAGTCGTGCAGCGGCCCCTCTATATCCAGCGAGTCAATCGCGATACCTGGCCCCACATACTCCGCCGCCCGGCCCTCTCGCTGATACACCCGCACCGGCGGAAGCGACGCAGCCGTAAAGACCAATCGTTCGCCGACGTTGAGCCAGACATCTATTTTGTGAACCCGTGGCACAAGCGACGGGGCATCGTAATAGCCGAGCAGACGGTCGTTGGCGTGCAGGCTGGCAACTTCCGGAGCATCGCAAGCTTGCAGCGAGCCTTTGACCCACTGAAAACTCCAGACAGAAAGCCGGAGGTTGTAGCGGCCCGAATAAGTCGGGGTAAAGCCGTTGAAAAAGAGCGCGAAGTGGTCGCTTGCTCCCTGCCGTCGAAAAACGCCAACCGAATGGCGATAGGGAAAGAGCCCCGTCTTTTCGTAATGGGCAAGTTGGTGCGGGAGGGCTTCGCGGATCAGTGGCATGGCTGCCGAGTCGTACTGCCCTCCCTTAAGAAAGACCGCATCGCCTTCGACGAGAGCCAGCTTAAAGAAGTCTTGCTCACCGGGCAGAAGCCGTTGCTGCACGGGTTCGAGTGGCGCAGCCTGCGTCGCACTAGCCATGGTCAGTGCTGCGCGAGCCGCTTCGGCATAGCCTGCAATGTGTACGTGCGAAAGTTCGAGGGCCTCCCCCGACTTATCGAAGCCGTAGGCACGACCATCTTCTGGCAACATGTCTCGCACGGAGAGGCCCGGCAGATCAAGCAGATCGCGAAGCGTATTTTCATATTCCCGACGATCGAGACGACGGTGTGCGGCGCGGCCTTGAGCAGCGAAAGAGAGGGCATCGCCTGCAGGGCTCATGCCTGTCATGCCTAGCCCGAAAGCCACGATGGCCATCGCCACTGAGAATCGTCTGGAGAGCAACCCAACGATTCCTTTCGCGTATGACCCAACGCTGATTGCGAGAATGCTAGCTGGCATGTCCGTTGCGATCCTGTCCACCGCCCCACCACACTTCTGGAAGTCCTTTCTGGCTCATTTCCTCTCCCTTTCAAATCGGCTTTTTCAGGGTGTGTTGAGCATGCATTTACGCAGCGACAACAAACAGGCTGTTTTGAGGCATTTTTGCAATTCACCAGGCGCCCAAAACCAGTGCATTGGACCCAGCAGAACATCGTTTGCACTTTGAGCAGGAGCCCTGTTAGCTTGCCCTGTATACGCTCCCACATACGTGCGGTGCCGTCTTCTGAGTGGCAACCATGGCTTCGTTTCTTCACACATGCTTCGCCATTGCCAGTCGCTGGCCAACCGTGCTCGTGGCTGCGTATAGCCTCGCCGTGCTGAGTTGGTCGATGCCAGCCGGTCTGTTTCCATACAAAAGCTCACTCGATGCAATCACGACCAAGCCACTAATCTTTTTAAATCTCTGGCAGGGGTGGGACATGTTCTCTCCAGAGCCACGGTCTGAAGACATCTGGATCGATGTTCTCGTCATCGACCGTGATGGATCGCAACACCATTGGCCGCTGACTCACATGATTGAAATGCCGTACTTTGATCGCTGGCAAAAAGAACGGTGGCGAAAATATTTTAATGACCATCTGCGACTCGACGCCGAACGCACTCTCTGGAAACCATTCGCAGAATATTGGCTACGTACTTTACAAACCCAAGGCCATGATCCCATCACCATCGAACTCACTCGCTTGTGGCACCCCACTCACATTCCCGTCAGCGCGGCGCGGCGGGCTGATCTGTATCGGGGGCCGTGGAATCGCTTTGTCTTTTACCGGTGGACTGCGTCCGAAAGAGGCTCGCGATGACGCTGTGCGTGCGATCGACTTGGCTGGCTCTTGCTGCATTTGATGACTGGGTTCGCACGCCCGTAGACCCCCGCCCTCTGGCTTTATTTCGATGCTGGTTTGGATTCCTGTGCCTCGTCAACCTGCTGCTGCTCTGGAATGACATGCCCATGTGGCTGGGCAATGACGGCGTACTTCCGCCAGCGACTCACCTTCTTTTACAGGATGGCACCCGATTCAATCTTTATATGCTTACGGGCTACAACGACGTCACGATCACGCTTATTCGATGGCTTGGACTGGCGGGCGGATTGGGCCTTCTTGTGGGCTTCCTGCCTCGGGTATCGGCGTTTGCCATGTGGCTGGCCGTTAGCAGCTTCTCGTGGCGTAACATGCATATTCTTCACTCCGGAGACAACCTTATTCGAATCGGCTGCTTCTTTCTGATGTTTGCGCATTCTGATGAGGCGTTCACGCTGTGTCGCTGGATTGCAACCCGACGCGCGGGAGTCGGGCTCAAACCATTCCGACAGATCCCGGCTTGGCCGCAGCGCATTTTACAACTGCAACTGTGCGTGGCTTATTTTGTTGCAGGCATTTGGAAAGCGATGGGAGTGGCGTGGCAATCCGGCACGGCGGTGGGAACGGTGCTGCAGTTGGGGGAGTTCCAGCGATTTCCAATCCCCGACTGGGTGATGACACCGATCGTGTCACAACTCATGACGCACGGCACTCTCCTATTCGAACTCGGGTTTCCATTTTTAATCTGGATTCCCTCGCTGCGAATGCCCGTACTCCTAGCCGGCATTGTGTTTCACGCTGGCCTTGAATGGACGATGAATGTGCAACTCTTTCAATGGTTGATTACGGCCTATTACATCCTGTTTCTGGGCCCGCTTTTCTCGGCATCGACTCAAACCACAGCCGTCGGCCCAGCCGCCACGACTGCCGGTCCTGCGTGCTCTGCATAGGGCGCAAAGTTGGCTCGGAATTTTTCGGCCAACACGCGAGCCGCACGTTCCCATGCCGCCCGGTTGACCCATGCCAGATGCGGCACAAGCACGCGATCGTCTACACCTGGCACATGCGTTACGGCATCAAGCCCAAACACAGAATCCCGCGCAACAGGCGCCGCATCCAGCGTCGATGAGTGGATGGCGTCAATAATTCGTCGCGTCACGGCTAAATCAATCCGCCGTCCCTGACCGAAAGCGCCTCCCGTCCAACCTGTGTTGACGAGCCACGCCCGTGCGCCATGACGCTTGAGTTTATCGGCCAGGAGTTGTGCGTATACGGTGGGATGTCGCACCAAAAAAGCGGCGCTAAAGCAGGCGGAGAACGCCACCTGCGGTTCGACGACACCCACCTCCGTGCCAGCCACGCGGGCCGTGTAGCCAGAAAGAAAGTGATACATCGCCTGCTCGTGAGACAGTCGGCTCACCGGTGGCAGCACCCCAGAGGCATCGCATGTGAGAAAGATCACGTGCCGAGGATGGCCCGCAACGCATGGCACTTGAGCGTTCTGGATATATTCGATCGGGTAGGCAGCGCGCGTGTTTTCTGTGATCTCGCTTGACTCAAAGTCCACAAGGCGAGTAGTCGGATCGTAGACAACGTTCTCCAGAACGGTACCAAAGCGGATCGCTGCATGGATCTCCGGCTCCTTGTGGGCCGAAAGATGGATGCACTTTGCATAACAGCCACCTTCGATATTAAAAACGCCTGTATCGCTCCACCCATGTTCGTCATCGCCGATGAGCCGACGCGACGGATCGGCCGAGAGCGTCGTTTTGCCTGTTCCGGAAAGACCAAAGAAGAGCGATACATCGCCTGCTTGACCCCCGAGCGATTCCGTGGCAACACCTTCGCTCGCAGCCCATTCATTCGCGGCACAGTGCATCGAAAGCACGCCGTGTGATGGAAGCAGCCAGTGCATGATCGTGAACACGCCTTTCTTCATTTCGCCTGCATATTCGCTGCCAAGGATCACTTGCTCGCGGCGTTCGAGCGATAGATCAATACTCGTGCGACTTGTCATCTGGGCCGTGAGCGAATTGGCTGGAAACTGACCCGCGTTATAAATCACATAATCGGGCGACCCAAATCGCTCCAATTCATCGGCTGAAGGCCGAATGAGCATGTTGTGCATGTAGAGAGCGTGGTAGGCACGGGCACAGATGACGCGAATCTTGAGCCGACACCGCGGGTCCCAGCCAGCAAATCCATCGCACACATAGACCTGGTCGCGTGTGTTGAGGTAGTCGATCGCTCGCTGACGGTTGAGAAGAAACGTGTGCTCATCAATCGGATGATTGACCGCCCCCCACCACACATCCTGCTGGGAATCCGGGTG
>CAIRDU010000333.1 GCA_903877395.1 uncultured Planctomycetaceae bacterium | reverse complement strand
TCGAGCACCAGCACCGAAAGACCCGTGAGCACCTCGGACGTCATGGTGCTCATCAAAGCCCCAAGGAGCCCTGAAGCCCAAGCCTGAAGCGACTCGTTTTTGCGGCCGCTCTGAAAACGCTATTTGGCCGAACCGTCGCGACCAGAGGGCGCAACCGGATCGGAGTCCGGGGTCTTGAGGATGAGCAGCACCAGGCCGACGCACGTGAACATGCGCGTGGCGGCCGCCTGGCCGTTCCACACCTGAGATTGCCACATCACGAACCACTCGGCACCCACCGTCAAAAAGGCGGTGAACCACAAAATCAAATTGGCCGTCAGGGCACCCACGGCCAGCGACTTGGTTGCATTGAACACCGCGGCCGATTGCCTACGCGCGCGCCACAAGGCCAGCGCCCCGGCCGCGATGCCCAGGCCCGAGAGCGCCTCCCAAGCGATGATCGTCCAGTAGAAGGCGTGGTGCACGGCAGGCGTGCCGATGGCCCGCCACTTCAACTGGTTGCCCGGAAAGGTGGTGTCCATCGACAGCACATGCTGCACGAAGTCGAAATTCGAGCCGTAGTCGGTGATGTTGTTAAAGGCAATCAGCGCCATGAACAGCGCGACCGCGGCCAGCAGGGCAATCTTGGAGAAACGTTCAATCATGGTCGGGTCGCTGTGGGGGTGTTGGTGGCGTTGCAGAACTCGCCGGTCCAGGCCGTCGCCGGATCAAAGTTGCCGCGCATGACGCCGAGTTTCTTGAGTGTATCGAACTGAAATTTCCACCGGGCCTCCGACAGGCGGCCGGCCACCTCGCCCTTGGCGGGATCGCCGTTCAGGAAAGCCCCCTGCTTCAACGCCTGATGGCTAAAGGTCATCTTGGCCGGGGTGAGCTCGGGATTGCGGCGGCGAATCTCGGCGTGCACCTCGGTGGGATCCTCCATGTAGCCCCTCCAACCTCGCACACTCGCCGTCACGAAGGCCCGGACTCGATCGGGATGCTCGGTCGCGAATTCACGCCGCGTGAAGAAGACCCGGTACGGATCGAAACCGCTGCCACTAATGAGCAGCACGCGGGCCTTCACGCCTGCCTCGGCCGCGAAGAACGGTTCGCTGGTAACGAAGCACATCTGGATGTAATCCGGATCCCGCAGGAACGATCCGATGCTGAAATTGTGGGCGCGCTCGCGGGTTGTCTTGAGGCCATAGCGCTGAATCAAATACGGAAACCATGCGGTGCCGGGGGTGACAGCCACGGTGCGCCCTTCCAGATCGGCGAAGGTCTTCACCGGCGACGACTCATGCACCATGATCGCCTGTGGATCGTGCTGCAGCGTGGCCGCAACGGCGACGATCGGGATGCCCCGATCATTGGCCAGGAGCACATCATCGGTGCTGCCCATGCCGAACTCGGCCGCCTTGGTGGCGATGCGCTGAATCGGAAACGCGTTGGGTCCTCCGGGCAAAATTTCTACATCGAGCCCGGCCTCCCGGTAGTAGCCCTTGATGAGCGCGTAGTAGAAACCTCCGTGTTCGGGCTGGGGATACCAGTCGGTGATGAGTCGCACGGGCGCGCGATCGGCCGCCATGGAAACCAGGGCGACCCACAGGAAGCTCCAACGAGCGAAAACAGCGATCAGGCCGTGCATGGATTTTATTTCGGGGATTTCGAAAATTATTTGACCGCGCCGTCGTGGTAGCGGCGGGCCACTTTGCGGTGCTTGGCCAAGAGTTTCGGCAAATCCACGCCAACCAATTGCCCCTCGCGGACTCGCACCTGACCATGAACCAGCAGCGTGTCCACCTGACGTGCATGGCAGAGCACCAGTCCGTGCACTGGATTGTGGGCGCCATTGCTAAAGAGGTCTTCCAACGGGAAGACCGCCACATCGGCGCATTTGCCCGGTTCCAGGGATCCCAGATCGGCGAGTCGTCCGAGATTGCGGGCGCCATCGAGCGTGGCCATTTCGAGGGACGCTTCGGGCGTCATCGCTTCGGCCCCGTGGA
>CAIRDU010000332.1 GCA_903877395.1 uncultured Planctomycetaceae bacterium | reverse complement strand
TGGTTCTCGCGTCAACGAGGGCCGCGCACTATTCGCCCCCTTCACGATTCGACTGCCAGTTATTTCGGCCTCAATGGATCCAGTTGCAACTGTTCCGCGTGAGGATCCTGTATAGCTCATAAGGGGCATCCATGCTCCAAGCCAGTCTTGAGACAAGAACCCAGCCTTGGGGTTCCAAAGCGGGTGGTCACCCGAAAGCCAGCGGCGACTCCAATAGCCAACGGTGGCTCAATCAAAGTCTGCGAAGAATAGAGAAAGCCGGGGATACCGACAAGTGGGCCCCAACGAGCAGCGGCCCCAAAATGCCGTCTCTGAAACATTTGATCCCACCCAAAAACTGCCGCTTCATCATGCCGGGGGTCTGGGTTGACTCTAACGCGCCGATGGGCTTGCCCTCTGCGGCTTCCCTTGCGAAATGCGACTCACCTACGAAGCCTCTCCAACCGTTGGCAGCGAAACCACCACGTGTGTTCCATGGCCTAACCGGGATTCCAGCACAACATCTCCTCCGCTGCACTCCACAAATCTCCACGCCTTGGAGAGCCCCAGTCCAGCTCCTCGGCCAGCCTCCCGACCACTAAAAAAAGGGTCAAACGCGCGACGCATCGTGGCTGCGTCCATACCCCTACCATTATCCACCACGCTGATCTCGCACAACCCGCTATCCGCTTGGCATGGACAAGCAGCCAACGCCACTCGGCCCCCGTCTTCAACGGCTTCCAGAGCATTGACGGCAATGGCGCGAACTGCTTCCTCAATCTGGGCCCGATCCACGAAAGCGTTGATCGGGGTAGGGGGCGGACTGTACTCCAAACGCACTCCACGGCCTGCTGCCAACGCTCGAATGGACTCCACCACAGCCCCGACCAGACTACAGATATCTACAGACGCACGCTGGGGCCGAGGTGGCCTCGCGAAGAGCATTAACCCGCCGATCATGTCGCGAGCCCGAAAAGACTGATCCACAATGGTGGCCAAACGCTTCCGGCGTTCCGGATCCTTTTCCTCGAGCAACAGCGACTGCGCACGGGTGGCAATGTTTGCCAGTGGATTGTTAATTTCATGGCCAGCCCCATAGGCCAACTCCCGCATGGACTCGAGCCGAGCCTTAGCCACGGCCTCGTCAAAGCGGGAGGCCTCCATCTGCTGACGAGCGGCTATGCCAATAGCCTCTCCTAACACCAGCGATTCAAGCGGTGGCTCCGAAGAGACCGTCGCCACCGGCGACCCGCCTGGCATTCCATAGAGATCTTGAATCGCACCTGACCCATGCAAAGCACCTGCCTTGAGACCAGCTAGCCACTCCTGCCCGCGTTGCCGCCGCACGGCAGATAGATCATCGCCGCCAAGCTTGACCGCATGCGATGCCTGCGACGTAAAGGCCTCCCAGACCAGCGAACTCACAGCCACATGATCCGCAGGCGGCCGCCCTCCGATCAGAAGCGATTCGGCCAGCCTTGCAATGGCAGCAGCGGTGGGATCAGCATGCCGATCCAAATCTCGGCCAGCACGCAGAAAAACCAGTCCGGTTGCATCCAAACCCTGGCCCACATCCAGACGACCAAACGCGTCCTGCGTCGGGATACTGCGATGCCTTGCGACGCTCTTGGAAACTGTGCGTTGTTCGTGATCGGCCAGCCAAACCGCGACAGCCGGATCATCTCCAGCCAGCAGCCACCAGCGATCAAGACCCGCGAGCACGGCCCGCGTCAGGCCCAAACAGGCCCGACGCGGAACCGGCAACGCGATAGCGGCAGACTCTCCCCAACTCACAAAGAGCCAGGCAGCTGTCAATTGATCGAGACCAGAATGCTCATTTTCCAAAACGTTCATTCTGCATATTCAACACATCGACTCAACACATTAGGAACCAGCGGCAACCGATTCAATGTCCAGCAAACCGCAGATTCGATCCACGAGCATCTCTGCTTCGAAGGGCTTCTGCAAAAATTCGTTTGCGCCAGAAGCCTTTAGGTCTTCGATCTTGTCCGGCTCGCACATGCCAGAAATGCAGATGATTCGCACTTCGTCCATGGTTGAATCGCTCCGTACCCTCTGGCACACTTCCTTGCCGTTAATATCAGGCAGCATGACATCCAGCACGATCAGATCCGGACGGTAGTCCTTCACCATCATGCCGGCATCAAAGCCGTTATTAACGCTGCGCGTCTCGAAGCGGCCGTCCCGCTCAAGCACGTCGGTGATCAGTTCGACCAGATCGGCGTCGTCGTCAACGACTAGAATTTTCCGGCGACCGCTCTCGAGCGCATCGGTCGGAATACCGTTGTCCCGCATGAACGTAAACAGTTGATCGCGGGGAATCCGGCGAAATCGACTACCGGGAACCCTGAAGCCCTTTAACTGCCCAGAGTCAAAACAGCGAATAATCGTCTGCTGACTTACCTTGCAAATTTTGGCGGCTTCGCCAGTCGTGTAAACAGTCTTCTGCATCTGCCTTACCACCTTCTCGCTAGCTGAAAGCAGCTAGTCAAAACGGCATTTGAGGCGATCCTCATCCACGAGGCTACCCCGAACACCTAGGCCTCCTTGTTGCCATCAAACACACCGTCGTTTCGTTCGCTGGCGTTCCACACCA
>CAIRDU010000331.1 GCA_903877395.1 uncultured Planctomycetaceae bacterium | reverse complement strand
CTCAAGGAATCGTCGCGTTCGCATTCACTTTCGGCGGCATGATGATGAATGCCGTGTAGTTCGCGATCTCGAAGCGATCCATCGACTGCGTTGGGGTCTTTGCGTCGGTTGACGACCATTCACCCGTTGCTGTGGTGATCGCAATGGCACTCACCGCAGCAAGCACCACTTGGATCGGGTATGTTGCACCGAAAATAGCGAGACTTTTCATGTTCCGGCCTCCTTGGTGGATGTTCGCTCGAGGTGGTCATTTTGGGGACGATATAGGTGTGCATTGTCGTAGGTGCATTGTTTTGTCATTGATCGGATGATCCCAGTAGAATCGCTCGCTGCGCCCGGTTGGTGCCGCAGTACGGCCGCTGAGCGTGCGCCTTTGCGCCATGCATTCAGCACCGTAGACTTTGGGGCTCCCGGTTGTGCAAAGCGATTCCGTTTGGACAAAGCCTCGTCACGTTCTCTGGTCGTTCACTTCACGATGTCCGCTATTCTCACTTCGCCGCGGCCGTCACGATTTGGTCGTGGCGTCGGTTTTCGGCTGGCAGGCATTGGTAGCTACGTGCCACCCAACGTGGTGACAAACGCCGATCTGGCTCGACTGGGCTGTGATCCGGAGTGGATCGTCGCGCGTTCGGGAATCTACGAGAGGCGGCATGCTTCCCCCGAGATGGCCACCAGCGACTTGGCTGCAGCGGCTGGCCTTGCGGCGATCGCCCATGCTGGAGTGGATCCCAGAGCCGTTGATCTGCTTGTGCTCGGCACGTTCACTCCGGATATGTGCATCCCTTCAACGGCTTGCATTGTGCAGGAAAAACTTGGGCTGGATGCACCGGCTATGGATGTCACGGCCGCCTGCGCTGGGTTTGCGTATGCGCTGGTCACTGCCTCGCAGTTCGTTGCCGCCGGCTCAAGCCGATTGGCGCTCGTGATTGGGGCCGATACGAATTCGCGA
This sequence comes from uncultured Planctomycetaceae bacterium, assembly GCA_903877395.1. GTDB lineage: Bacteria > Planctomycetota > Planctomycetia > Pirellulales > UBA1268 > BAIKAL-G1-2R. Next base: position 1,363 of record CAIRDU010000331.1, on the reverse strand, counting down.
GTGGTTGATCCAAATGACATCAAAACATGGCCCCTTTTTGGTGATGGTGCCGGTGCCGTGCTGTTGGAGTCGGTGGGGCCGGCAGCCTCCGGAGACGAGCAGGGGTTGCTCTCCTACTCGTTGGGGTCCGACGGCCGCGGTGCGTCCTTGCTGTGTTGCCCCATGAGCGGTTCGCGGCAGCCTGTCACCCTCGAAGGCGCCACCCGACGCGAGCAGTTTATGCAGATGGACGGCCGCGCTGTTTTTAAGTGGGCCATCCGACTGGCCGACGAAAATATCCGTCAGGTGGTGGCGCATGCTGGGCTCACGTTGGATGCCATCGACTGCTTTGTGCTCCATCAGGCCAACGCGAGAATTATCGAAGGGGCTCGCACGGCCCTAGGCATCCCAGAGACGAAACTCGTGATCAACCTCGATCGCTACGGCAACACATCCAGCGGCTCGATTCCACTGGCGATGGATGAGGCATGGCGTGCTGGGCGAATTGGTCCAGGCAGCACGATCGTCGTGTGCGGATTTGGCGGTGGGCTGGCGTGGGGCAGCGCCGTGTGGCGGCTGTAGAAGTTCAATCAACAGATGGCTTATAACAGGAATTCTCGGTATGGAAACGGCGATTCAATCCGCAAAAATAGTTCCCCAGCGTCGGGATGTGCCGGTCGATGACACGTGGGATCTGGCCAGCCTTTTTTCCTCTGACGAGGCATGGGCTCTGGCGCTTGGCGAGTGGGAACTGCGCATCCCAGGCTTTGTCGTGTTTGCTGGCACGCTGGGGTCGAGCCCCGAGCGACTAGCCGAGTGCCTTGCGTACGACCTCGAAGTCGATCGCGCAGGAGACCGACTCGGCACTTATGCGCACCTGCGTGCCAGCGAAGATCAGGCCGCCTCGGAAGCGCAGCGAATGGTGGGCAGGTTCCAGCACATAGCAACACTCTTCGGCGAGAAGGCCAGTTTTCTTCGGCCCGAGATTATGGAAATCGTGGCAACCATGGCAACCTCGCCGCAGACACTGGCCGCGTGGCTGGGACTTCCGGTACTCGCCCCCTATCGGCTCATGCTCGAGCGACTTGTGCGCACGCGGCCGCACGTGCTTTCGCAGCCAGAGGAAAAATTATTGGCAATGCAGGCAACAAGTGCTGGCACGGCCGGAAAAGTGTTTCGCCAACTCACCGATGCCGACATGAAGTTTGGGAGTGTGACAACAGGCAAAGGCGAGACGGTGGAACTCTCAAACGCCAGCTTCGTGACGATCCTTCACGACCCATCGCCGCAGGTGCGGCAGGCTGCGTTCCATCAATTTTACTCGCAGTATCAAGCCCACGCCAACACACTAGCGGCCTCGCTCTCTGGGTCGGTCGAACGGGAT
>CAIRDU010000330.1 GCA_903877395.1 uncultured Planctomycetaceae bacterium | reverse complement strand
ATAGCTGCGATGTCCAGTAGCTGGAACCTCTGGAATTGAGCGGTGGCCGCGGCCCGAACCTCTGTCCTGCTGGGGGGCAAAACCCTAACTGAACAACTGGTGTCATTCATGGGGACAGGTCAGTTCGTAAAACGCCTCCCCCTCGGCACGGATGATGCGAGGCGATTGTGTCCCATGCGGTGGTGCAGCCAGGCGGGGATCCACAGGCTGAGGAGCGTGGCGCCGAGGAGGGCCAACCCACGCGGATCTCCCGGTGGTAGATCTTGCGTCCAGACCCATACTGGGATCGCGGCAAACAGCAGCACGACCTGATAGACAAACACGTGGAGCGAGTGTCGGCCGAGAAACGCGATGGGGCCCCAGACGAAGACTCGCGGAAACCAGGCGATCAAAAAGCCCAGCACGGTGATGGCTCCCAGCAGATTCACGACCCGGATCGGCCCCAGACGACCAATGTCGATGAGCGGTGCGGAAAACGGCGGCACACCGGCGATGAGACCGTGACGGTGCGCCCAGAAAAAAACGCAGGCCAACACGCTTGCCGGAAAGAGCACGGCCCCGTAAGCCCGGATCGCCGTGAGCCCACGGCTCTGCCAGTGACAGCCGACCGTGAGGCCAAGGACGAACGGCAACAGCCACGAGCAGGGGTCGAAGTAACCGCCATCGACGGGCAAGTCGGGCCAGGTCTTTCGCAATGCCTCGAACAGTGCATTCCACGCCCCGAACTGCCCGACTCCCCAGAGCAGGCCCGTCACCAGCCAGACGAGCCACGCTCTGCCGGTGGCAAACCAGCGGAGCAGCAGCGGCGCGGCGGTCAGGTAGTGGACATAGAGTGGCAGGATGTCGAGGAACGGCGGCCGGGCCAAGAAAATGGGGGCCAGCACCAGCACTCCCAGCGGATGCTCCAGAAACCGCGAGAGGTACGGATTGGCTACGAGGGTGGCGTCACGATCGGTGGCGTACAGGATCACGCACAGGTATGCCGCCACGACCGTGACCAGATGCCAAAACCAGATGGTCCCCACCCGCCGCCAGAGCCTGGCCGTGGGGACCACAGCGCCCGGCAGAAAGCCGCGATAAAATACCAGTGCACAGACGAGGCCGGACAGAAAATAAAATCCCTCTGCCGCCGTGACGTAGCCGAAGAAGCCATACAGCCATTCCTTTGCCGCCGTCCACTGCGTGAAGCCCATGAAGAAGGCGTGGTCAACCATCATCATCAGCAGCATGACTCCCCGCAGAAAATCAAGCGCGACCCATCGTCGACTGGTGGCCGTTGTTTGATCGCTCATGTCGCTCATGTCGCTCATGGCTTCCCCTTCTCTCATTCGGGGATCGCTACCCAGCCTCGTAATAGACGGCCATGCACATTATCTGGCCGTTACTCGGCACCACCTGCAACGGCTCACCGATCCGGTATGCGGCGCCTCGGAACGTGAACGGGTCATTCTCGAGCGATACGAACTGCTCTGTTGGATACCAGTAGACGGCAAGGCCCGCCCCTCGCTCTGCTCCACCGGGGTGAAGTTGCACCCAGATGCCTTTGATCTGGGTCTCGTTGCGATTGGAGGAGAACTCGCCTTTCCTAGCCTCGTCCACGATTCGCATAGACTCCCGTAGAATAGCAAAGCACATGTCCTTTGGATTGCTCTGTTCGGGTGCTCTTTGGCGAGCGTAGCGGTTGGCGGCGTCTGCGAGCCTGCCATAAAAGGCTTCTTTGTTCATGTGATCCACGAACTCGGAACAGACTGCCTTCAGGTAGTCGAATAGCCAACTAAGCTCGGCCACGAAGGGGGTAGCCACGTATGTGTAATGCGGCTTCGACTGCTCCGGCACATGCTGGCAGATGATCGTGTCGGCGCCTGCCCATGGCCGCATACACCACTGGTCGTACGCCTTGGCATCCAGCCCCCACTTTTCGCCCTCAACGAGATCCTCCAGATCTCGGATCATTGAGCGGATAGACGCAAAGCGTTCGTGGGTCATTCTTTTGGTCATCGATGTACTCCTTGTCGTGGCGGTGGCCTATGGCAAAACGCTCACCGACGGGATTGCGCCTTTCCGATACGACACGTAGTCACCGCCATCGGTGAGCTTCTTGCCGATCACGTCCTTATTGTAGATGTAGACGCAGGCGGTCGGCTAGGTATCGCCAGGCCTCTGCTGCACCTGGCATTGCCTACGCGCGTACTGACCTGCCTTCAACAGCACCACTTCCAGTGAGAGAATCACTGACCGCCGATTGCTGCAGCGATGCTCACTTCGGCCTCCGCAGCGAGTTGTTTGTACTTGGCCACGAAAGGCACGTTCGGCTTGTGCCGACTCTGGCCATCAATCCGAACGGGCCGCCGCTGGCCTGTGCAATGCAAATCGATCGCATTGCGAACGGCCTCGACGTTGAGACGCAGGGCCATCGAGCGGATCAGCATTCGGAAGGTTTTTTTGAACCAGCCGCCGTTCATTCACGTCATGCCGTGCACCCGAGGAAAGCACTGACTGACGGACCAAGGTTGTCCCGGCCGTCGGTCACAATGTCATGCGACCTTTACCTGCGGATTGTAGGAACGTTCTGTGTGGCTTTTTACCCAATACGGCTTTTACAGCGTTGTCTGCGCTCGCGATCTTACCGGCAACCCGTCCCCTATCGACCCCGACACGCTTATGGTGCGGGCCCGCAATCGTCGGCACATCGAGTCGCTCCAGCGGCGATTTCCACAACTGGCTTCATTGGAGATCGCAGACACGACAAACACCGACTACCGCTTCCGCGTCGTGATGCCCAAGCCCGTCTGGGTTGAAGTGGCCAGGGAACTTGCGGCCGAGATCGACTACGGCAATTTCAAGGACCGGGCCCACAGTCGGGCGGGTGACTCCAAGTACGTCGACGCCCTGCACGAGGTGTGGGAAGTGATGGAGAGACTGCAACGACCGAACCGCTAGAAGGGGGCGGCCATTCTCGTGAACTTCGACCATCCTTCACCACCCTCGACCGCGTAGATCGCACACTCGAAGAATCAGCGGCCCGCCTGCATTCATGGGGGCAGGTCACAATGCCTTGAGATGTACACGGGCTGCCGGAAAAAGCTATTTGACATTCTAAGATTGCCAATCGTGTCCAACATAAAAGTGGGCGAAATCCCATCGAAAACGTCATGCCCAGGATGCTGCTTGCTTTTGGATGGTGCCGTGGGCATGGTTGGGCATGCCGGAACGTTCGTGAGAGTCATTGACTCGCACAAACGTCTCGACGACTATTCTCGGAAGACGAGTTGCTGGGCTCTTTGCCTCTCTTTGCGAAGCCCCCGCGCAGCGTAGGCCGACGTGAGTGAACGCCAGATGGCGCTCGTTCACGACGGCCTTTTTTTGTGGCGCCGATTCAAGCACGTCGGCGCGTTTTGGTGCAACGGATGCCGCGACAGAAATCCCTCTTTGGAGGAACTGTTTATGAGTATCTCTCGCTTTCCCCACTGGGCAGTTCGATTATTTCCTAACGCTTCCGAGGCCGGCAGGGTTCAGACTCGCCGCCGACGCACGAGGCAGCCCGCTCAGCAGATTTCGCTTGAGTCGCTGGAGCCACGGCAGATGCTTTCAGTGAATCCTGCGTCGAGTGGCTGGACTGCAACAAGTTCAGTCAATGACATCTCAAGCATGGTGGTGTTGGCTCCACAAAACACAATCGGCATTCTGGCAACGGCAACAGTGCCCAGTGCGCCGACATCCGTAGTAGCCGTGAGCGGCAACGCCCAACTGGCCGTGACGTGGGTCGCCCCCGCCAGCACCGGCGGATCACCGATCACCGAGTATTTGGTCAAGTATTCGAGCAACAGTGGTGCTAGTTGGACGCGGTTTCTTCCATCTTCGGGGCTGCCAATTACGGCTCTCTCATGCACTGTAACGGGCCTGACCAACGGCACGCCCTATGTGATCAAAGTGATCGCTAAAAACGCCGTCGGCATCGGCCCGCCATCGGCTCATTCGGCACCTGCCACACCCGCTACAGTGCCCAGTGCGACGACATCCGTAGTAGCTGTCAGCGGCAACGCCCAACTGGCTGTGACATGGTCGGCCCCTGCCAGCACCGGCGGATCGCCGATCACCGAGTATCTGGTCAAGTATTCGAGCAACAGTGGTGCTAGTTGGACGCGGTTTTTTCCATCTTCAGGGCGGCCAATTATGGCTCTCTCATGCACTGTAACGGGCCTGACCAACGGCACGCCCTATGTGATCAAAGTGATCGCTAAAAACGCCGTCGGCATCGGCCCGCCGTCGGCTCATTCGGCACCTGCCACACCGCTGGCCACTGCGTTGACCCCATCGTTTGGGGCCACGACATCAACGGCTGATGGTTTCACTGTCCAGATTAGCAACTACGACGCCAGCTACACATGGGCTGGTACGGCGACTGCGTCAGGCTCGGTAGTGGTCAGTGCGAGTGGTTTGGTCATGGTGACCGGCGTGGCTGCTTCGACGATCTCAACGGCGACGATCACGACGACCAAAGCGAACACTGTCGGTGGTAGTGCACTCGTAACGGCAACTTCGCGAGTGGCTATGAGTATGGTGACTGTTGGCAATGCTGGGAACGCTGCCGACACCAACACGGGCAGCTTGTATGGCGCTGTGTCATACACGTACCGGATCGGTGCGTACGATGTGACAGGCTCTCAATACATGGCATTCTTAAATGCGGTCGGCCAGACAGACACCTACGGGCTCTACAACACAAACATGGGCACGGACGCGCAAATTGCCCAAATCAGCCGGTCAGGCGCATCCGGTAGTTACAGCTACAATGTTATGAACGGCACGGGCAACCGCCCAATTACATGGGTGAGTTGGTTTGACTGTGCGAGATTTTCCAACTGGATGAGCAACGGCCAGCCCAGTGGAGCCCAAGCCAGCACGACGACTGAAGACGGTGCGTACAACGTGAACGGTGCCACTACAGGCAGCGCCGTGGCCGCCAACGCAACCAACCCGAATACGGGTTTAGCTCCGACGTATCGGATACCGTTTGAGAACGAGTGGTACAAGGCGGCGTATTACAAGGGTGGCAGCAGTGCGGGCTACTGGAACTACGCCACGCAGAGTAACTCTGCCCCTGGAACCACGATCGGCAGCAGTCCGAATCAAGCGAACTACAACAATGCCATCGGCCACGCAACTGACGTAGGCTCGTTGAGTGGCAGCGGAAGTTTCTACGGCACGTTTGATCAAACAGGCAACGTCTGGCAGTGGAACGATCTGACCGGCACAACCGGTTCGTCTCGTGGCTTTCGCGGCGGCAATTGGTACAGCGGCTACTCAAGCTACGTGTCATCCTCAGACCGCAACAACAACGATCCGTCGTACGAGGGCGGCAGCATTGGTTTTCGTCTCGCAAGTCCGGCCTAAGCCCGGATCGAAGCAGGTTGTAGATGTGTAGGTTGTGCAGCCTGTTGAGGAAAAGAGAGAAAGAGACTTGCGAGCGGGCTAATACGGGTCACACTTGACCCGTATTAGGCCTGCCGTATCGACAACTATGTTGGGGCGAAATCGCCGAACCTCGAAGCGTCCTTCCGGATAGCATGCCCGCAGGGTATCGAGCGTCGCGGTACTGACAATATGGACCGTGGCGTAATCGAAAAATGAGCCGGGTGGTGCATCACCCGCTATGGCTTCGGCTGTAATCTCATTGCTACCGCCCGCGTGCTCAGGCCAATACTGCTCTAAAAAATGCCTTTTCCGTGGCGGACTGTTTTAGCATCACCGAACGCGCCAGCGATTTTGACAACTGGTCGTTGATGTCGGCGGCGTCGCTGCGCAGCAAACGGCCGTCGGGCAGCGCAATCGAGACCGGCGGCAGAGCACCCTCGGTGGCCGGTTTGGTATAAGCAGCGCGATACGCAAACAATTCAGGCCACTTGTTTGGATTCTTGGCACTGACCACCTTGCCGGTTTCCTGATCCACTAAGGCGTGCGCTCGATCGCCGAGCAAACCACGAGTGGTGACCTGGGACCCATTGAGTTCCTCGTCCATCATGGACTTGACCGGATAGATCCAAACAGTAGCGACGGTTCCCATGCACTTTGCACTCATCCTTCCAAGGATAACCCGGCCAACGGCACTTCAACAATCGGCTGACGAACGGGTTGCAAACGTGACGGTCAGGGTGTTTGCGGCGCACTGTGACGCGTACAGGCGACACCATGATGCCGGTCATATTGGCAATGGCTTCAACGCCGGAGAGCGCGAGAACGATTTCCGTGAAGCCAATCCATGCATCGCTCCATGCACGAGCGATGGAGCTATCATGCACCGGCAGTTCCACCCGCGTGTGGTGCAGACTGGGAATCGCACACACTGCGATAATAGCGGTGAACACCACCGTTATCAGGGCCACGACCAAAGCGATCCGCCCCATGCCACGCGGGCCAAACCAGTTGACTGCGCCAATGGCTGCGATGGCACCCAGCGTGCACAACAGATCCGCCTGCATTCCTAGGATCTCGCCGGAAATCCCAAGGTAGTGGAAGGAATCCAGACAGGAGAGGGCAGCGGTGACGGTGTCGTCAGCACACAGCATCAGTCCTCCCACCACCGCCAGTGTGCGATGCGACTGGCCGTGCGAGCGGAGGAATAGACGCCACCACCAACGATCTCCAAGTAACCTACCCCCCTTCAACGGCACCGGCCGCCAGAGCTGACGCGTAGAAGAGTTTCAACGCGTTGAATGCCTGGGGGCTATAGGGCAATTGCGGTGCCACTTCCAACGAAAAAATTGTTTTTTAATTGCAGGGCTATGTGTCGATTCTAGAGGAGGAACAACCTTCGACACTTCATTGTTGCACCACTTCCCATGCCGAATCAAACACCCAACCCAACGACTAGACCAATTCTGCCTCGCGTTGTGCTTGATCTGGAAAAGCTACGGCATATTAATTGTGGGCTTGGTCAGTTTTGTAAGCATCTTGCCAACGGCATCCTCAATGCCGCATCGCTGTCAATCAAGCCAGTATTTTTTATGCCACCGGAAACCGTTCGTTATTTTAAGGACGGCAGTGTCGAACAGATTGACGTAAGCCCGTGGCGCAAGGAAATGTTTACTCAGTTGATCCGTCCACTGATCAAGCCATTTCAGCGTGAGCAACGCTATGACCTCTGGCACGTCACCAACCAGATGTCGAAATATTTACCCGTCGACCCACGGGTGCCCGTTGTGCTCACCATTCACGATCTCAATTTTTTGCACGATACTTCCCATAAGACTCGAAGGCGTGTCGCTGCAAGGAAGCAAGCCGATATACAAAAAAAGATCGATCGTGCGGCGGCAATCGTCACAGATTCGACCTATGTGGCAGAGGACATCAAAGAGCACATGCGCGTAGGCCGTTGCCCAATTTATACTGTTCCGCTGGGGTTGGCTGTGCGGCCAACTGCATCGCGATTGCGGCCGGCGGTTGTGCCTCAGCGGCCATTTTGGCTGACAGTCGGCAATGCGCTAGCACACAAGAATTTCCACGTGCTCTTTGATCTCATTCATCGCATGCCAAATGAGTGCCTCGTGGTGGCTGGTAAAAAAGCAACGCCTTATGGGGCATTCATGGAGAGTCAAATTCTGAAAAAGGGTTTAGCAGATAGAGTGATCCTTTCTGGCGAGGTCTCTGACGGCGACCGGCAGTGGCTCTACGAAAACTGCAAAGGCCTCCTCTTTCCGAGTTTGACGGAGGGCTTTGGATTACCGGTGCTTGAGGCGATGCAGTGTGGCAAACCAGTTTTTATGTCTCGATGTACGAGTCTCCCAGAAATCGGTGGCGATCTGGGCTTTTACTGGGATTCATACGACCCCGCTCACATGCGAGATGTCCTTGAGAATGGCATCAAAAGGATTGGGCGCGACAGCGGATTTGCCGCTAAACTGCAGGCCCATGCCGATTCGTTTTCATGGGCAAAAACAACTCAGGGATATTTGCGCGTGTACGAAACAGTTTTGAGCAAAGCGGCGGCATGAAGATCCTTGTAACTGGTGGCGCCGGATTCATTGGCAGCCATATTGTCGATGGCCTGCTTGCGGCTGGGCATTGCGTGGCCGTCCTCGACGACCTCTCCAGCGGCTCGCGGAAAAACCTGCCCGAGAATGTGCCGCTGCATGTTGTCGATATTGTCGACGGCAAGGCAGTGGCGAAAGTCTTCGCAGCCGAACGGCCCGATGCCGTCTGCCATCAGGCGGCGCAGATGTCGGT
>CAIRDU010000329.1 GCA_903877395.1 uncultured Planctomycetaceae bacterium | reverse complement strand
TTCGCGAGGTGGCGTGGGTGACGCGGCCGGGGGGGCTTTACGTGAGCCAGCACAAATCGCCGGTCAGCCTGCAAGCAACCGTTGAGCCAGGGGCCTCTGGCCACTACGAAATTCGGTTTCCTCAAACGCTAGGGCATCCGCTGCCGCCAGAACCGCCGTCGCGGCTTCGGGAAACGGGCACACATGAATTTATTCACCCACTCTTGGCTCTCCTCGGCGGGCTCTGCCAAGCGGGCTTTGGGATTCAAGATATCTGCGAGCCCGATCATGCGCAGCGAGGGGCTCAGCCCGGCTCATTTGCCCACCGTGCGGCCTTCCTGCCGCCCTACATTCGCGTTCTAGCCCGCAAAATTTGCAGCAGTGACGCCATTGAATCCAAGCGGTTGGTACAGTAGACGCAACGACAACGCTCGCCGTCTTCCGTTCGCGAAAAGCTCTCTGGATTGAAAGTCTGACTATGCTTTGCCTGACTGTGCTTCTGCTTGCCAAGGATCCGGCTCACATCAAGGAGATTCGCGAGCACCTCTCGCAGGCTATGCGGAAAAGCCGTGCCGAACCGGGGTGTGTGCGTTTTGAAGTGTATCACTCCCAGACCGAACCCCGTCGATTCGTGCTCGTAGAACACTGGGCCTCGCAGGAGGCGCTCGATCAGCATCGCCTTGCCGAGGCGTACAACACAATCTACAAGCCGATGGTGATGCCACTGGTCGAGCGTGAGGGGCATCCGGCAACGCTGCTGGAGTAGGAACAGGGAGTCCGGCCACAGCACATGATCCTCTTCATCGACAACTACGATTCATTCACTTGGAACATCGTCCAGCGGTTCGGTGAGATTGCGCCCCAGATGCCCGTCGAGGTGCATCGCAACGACCACATCTCCTGCGACGCGATTGCCGCCAAGGCACCCAGCCATCTGGTGATCTCGCCTGGGCCTTGCACGCCCAATGAAGCTGGGGTTTCCTGCGATGCGGTGCGGCGATTCGCTGGGCGGATGCCAATCTTGGGCATCTGCCTTGGGCACCAAGCGATTGGGCAGGTATATGGTGGCACGATTGTCCGAGCGAAGCGATTGATGCACGGCAAGGTCGACACAATCGAGCACAGCAGCAAGGGGCTTTTCGCAGGCCTTGCGAGTCCGATTGAGGCCACGCGCTACCACAGCCTCGTTATCGATCCCCCTACACTGCCTCACGATCTGGATGTGGATGCGTGGTCCATTGCGCCCGATGGCAGTCGTGAAATCATGGCAATCCGACATCGCACGTTGCCGGTGTTTGGCGTGCAATTTCACCCGGAGAGTTTTCTGTCGCCCGCTGGCTATGACATCTTGCGGGCATTTTTGCAGATGGGTGCGGTTGTCGCATGATCGAACTCCCGGCGGCTATTTCCATGATCGAGCAGGCCACGGCTCCGCTGCCACCGCGACGCATGCGGTTGTGCGATGCCTGCGGGCGTGTGCTCGCTGTTGGCGTTGTGAGCGATGTTGATTCGCCACCGTGGGATCGTGCAATGATGGACGGCTTCGCTGTACGGAGCGAGGATTTTCAAGCAGCGACTGCGGGCGAAACCGTCGAGCTATGCGTGGTGGTGGATGTTGCAGCCGGCGATGTGACGTCGCTTACCATCGCATCCGGCACCTGCGCCCGAATCATGACAGGCGCACCGATTCCGCAGGGAGCCGACGCCATTGTGCCGATCGAATGTGCCGTGGACGAGACGCAAAATCGCCATGCCGGCACGGCGGTGCGTCTGCGCGATACACACTTTCGGAACGGGCAACACATTGCTCGGCAGGGGGCCGCATTTCACCGCGGCCAAGAAGTGGTTGCCCCGGGGACGCGGCTCTGGAGCGCTGCAATCGGAGTGGCAGCCGAAGCGGGAGCGACGCACGTCTTCGCGTCGCCGTGCGTGCGGGTGGCGATTCTTTCAACCGGCAGCGAACTGGTTGCCCCGGGCGATCTGCCAGCCTTCGGCCAGACTCGTAATTCCAATGGGCCGATGATTGCTGCTGCGGTTTCGCTGCTCGGTGCCGAGCCGATTTCCCTAGGCATTGCTCCCGACCGGCCGGAAGCGATCCGTTCGCTTGTTGCACAGGGGCTTGCGGCTGATGTGCTGGTGCTCTCGGGCGGCGTCTCGGCAGGGGATCTGGATCTCGTACCGGACATTTTCACGCAGTGTGGCGTGAAAAAAATATTTCATAAGGTGCGGCTGAAGCCCGGCAAGCCCGTCTGGTTTGGCATGCTTGTCCGAGAACATGCCCCACCCACTCTGGTGTTCGGCCTCCCTGGCAATCCAGCCAGCAGCCTCGTGTGCTTCGAACTCTTTGTGCGGCCAGCGATCAAGATTCTGGCAGGCCATCCCCGAGGCCACTGGCATCTTCCTGGCGATCGCGCGCGGCTGACTGCCCCCGCGCAGGCCGCAATGGATAGGCCGGTCTTTCTGCCGTGCGGTCTGGCACGAGACCGTGGCGTGCTTTGGGCCTCGCCGCTTCCGTGGACAGGATCGTCGGATCTGCTAGGACTCGCCGCAGCGAATGGGTTTCTCGCCCTTCCCGCCGGCGGGAACCGGTATGCAGCGGGGGAAGACGTGAATGTTGTACTGCGAGACGGCAGCGATGGCTTGAACGCCTAGCACATGCGCCCCATTCCGATTGTCAACACAAAACAGTTTTGCTACGTGGGCACACTGCGGTGGAAGTGGATGTTTTGCCAGCGGCCGTCGTGCTTGTGCCAGAGACGGGTTTCCTCGCAGCTTCGCGTGACCGGTCGACCAGCGTCATCGAGCGTTTGCGTGAGACGTACATAGGCAACGAGTCCGACTGTCTCGGAGAGCATGCGCACAACAGGCGAGACAAGCGTTGTGGTCACGGGTTTCTTGGGCTGATCGAGACCGGAAAGTGGCACGACGGGCAAATTAAAATAAAACTCATGAAATGTCAGCCCCTCAACAAGTTGCCCACGTGCTTCGGGTTCGAAACACGTGATGTCTACGGCCACCAGTTCGCAGTATGCCTTCCAGTTGCCGGCTACCACGGCGTCGAGGAGGCGATCTGTGAGCGAGAGCAACTCAGAGACGGCCGGATTCGAGGCGACTCCTGTGGCATTCGTTTTCATGATTTCCAGGCATCCATCTCAGGGTTGTGAGCGCGACGGGTGTATTGTACTCGTGTGAACGGGATCAGATGAGGGTGCGCCTGGTACGTCTGGCAGGCCAGCCTCGACCAGCCCCAAAGCAATGAGTTTCTGGAGGCATTCGTCGCGTTCGCGGGAACGTTCCAAACTGGCCCACGACGGGTGTTGGGCTGCGAGGAAGGCTTCGTGCGAAGCCGGCAGCCCCCTTTTGCCAGACTGGGCAACAAGTCGCTGGATCACTTCCCGGTCCAGTTTTGTCAGCCGCATTGCATCCACGCGATAGTCTAGAAACGCTTCCCACACAAGCGGAAAGAGCGGCTGCACGATCTGTTGCCCGATCGTTTCGGCGTAGCGGCGAATCTCCAGTTGGGCATGGGGATCCATCCGCAAGGCGAGGAAATGCAGCAGATTGTGGAGGTCGATTTTCCAGTAGGCCTCGGTGTAGGTGGCCAGCGGCAGATCCTTCCTAGCTTGCTCTCTGGCGATGCCGGCTTCCAGTCGTTCCTCGTACACCCGTCGTGCAAAGCTTTGCAGTTCCATCTCCAACTGCGTGTGCCTGTGGCCAATCGACTTTGGCAAGAGCTCACCGGATCCTTGCCGGTTCGTGGCTGCTTGGCTGCGCCACTCGCCATCGTGCGTGCCTTGCATCGAATCGATAGCAAGAGAATAACGCGTGGAGTATTCGTTGATGCTTGCAGTGCGATGGCGAATCCACTGCCTCCAGCAGTCCATTGGCACACGCACCACAAACTTGAGTTCCGCCATCTCAAAGGGCGTGGTGTGGGCGTGTCGCAGAAGATAGCGGATGAGCTGCCGGTCGTCGCTCACTTTTCGCGTGCCCTCGCCGTAGCTGACGCGAGCTGCCTGCACCACAGACCCGTCGTCGCCCATGCAATCTACTAAGGCCACAAAGCCGTCGTCGAGCACGGGAAACTTCTTCCATCGCAGGGCTTCAAGCAGTATGGCACGCTCGGCAGGTGTGGTTGGCATTGTCATGTGGCAGAGAGTCTCACTCGGGAAAGCAGGCACGAAGCCACACAGAATGGGGTACGGGGCCGCGAGATACAAGAGACCGTCTGTTGCAGCCTTTTGTTGCGGCCTTGAGGACGAAGATACTGCGAGCACAACGCGATGAAAACACGCCCCCCGCCAGAGGTTCGCCTCGGTCCGGATTGCCTGCCGATTTACACGTCCTTGGCCAGCAGTTCTTGGAGCAGCGTGGCCAACTGGCGGGCATCGTCTGATGCGGTGATTCTAGCAACACGCGAGGCCGACACGCCGAGTTTCGTGAGTGATGCGGCAATGCTTACCCAGAGTTTTTCGCGTTTTTTGCCTTCAGCAAGATAGAGGTCGGTGACCTGCTCTCCCAGTCGCTGCAGGAGCGCTGTGTCGAGGTTGGCATAATAGTTTTTTACGATCGACCGCTGGTGTTTGCTGAGTTCTGCCATAGTCGGGATTCCTGGCGAGTGGTGCTGGAAGGACTTCGCGAAGCCGGTTACAGTATCGGACGCTCACCTATTTGTCGTCTTTGTCGTCGAGAGAATTTATCAGCCGCGAGAATCCTATGCCTACCATCACGTTTGCGAGCGAAAAAAAGGAAATTCAGGTGCCCGAAGGGGCCAATCTGCGGAAAGAGGCTCTGCGAGCCGGCGTCGCCCTCTATCCTAGTATCAACAAAATCGTGAACTGCCACGGTTTTGGCATGTGCGGAAGTTGCCGCGTGCTCATCACCAGGGCATGGAAAATGCTAGCCCCAAGGGAATCCTTGAGTCGGCTCGACTTGCGGTATCGCTGGCCGCGATCGGCAATGAAGCCACGATGCGTCTGGCGTGTCAAACCAGAGTCAATGGCGACATGACGGTCACCACCTGCCCGTCGATGAATCTCTACGGCGATAATTTCTTCAGTTGATTCGACAAGCTTTCCTCGCGGCAGTGCCTTGCCTAGAGGCCCGACGCCTTTCGGAGAACAGGCCAGTGGCCTGAGAGGGATGAAAGAAATCATCGCCATCGTAAAACCGTTCCTAGCAGAGCGAGTTCTGGAGGCGATCAAGCTCGCACCTCTGGAGGCCTGCTCGGTGCGCGAGGTGAAGGGATACGGCCGACAGAAGAGCTATCTGGGCCAGTACGGCGACAGCGAATATGCCCTCGCCTTCCTGCCGAAGGTAGAGATCCAACTCTGGGTAGACGATGCCCGCGTCGATGAGGTTGTGGAACGGATTATGGAGGTCGCTCGCACCGGTCGCATTGGCGACGGCAAGATTTTTATCCTGCCGGCCACTGAATACCCCACCGAATACCTTGTGCCGTGAGTGGTGCGATCACGTGCCGCCGGCCACGAGGTCTAGGATGGCGGCGCCAAAGTCGGCGAGGCGTTTGTCACCGATTCCCTTCACTCGCAATAGAGCAGCCGGCGAGGTTGGTTTGTCTCGGGCGATGGCCCGCAGTGACTTGTCGTCGAAGATTGTCCAAGCGGGCTTTCCCCGCGACTCGGCCACGCGCCTTCGCCATGTGCGGAGTTTCTCGAACAGATCGCGGTCAACGCCCTTCCAGTCGTCTGTGTCGGCTTTGGCCGTGCGCGTTTTTCCAACGCGAGGCTCTAGGAGCACGACCGGCCGTGTACTGCGCAAAACCTCCCACGAACGGTCATTGAGCATGACAACGGGTCGGTCGCCCACGCTGCGAGTCAGGAGTCCTTGGTCGAGCAACTGGTGGACAAGATTCTCAGCCGCTCGCTGATCGATCGAAGGCAGAAGGCCAAATGTGGAGAGCTGATCGTGGCCGTGCCGAGTGATCCCATCTGTTTTCGCACCCCGTAGCACTTCGCACACATGCCGCACCCCAAACCGTTCTTCCACGCGGGCCACGCAGGAGATGATTTTCTGTGCGATGACAGTTGAGTCGGGCAGGCTCTCTGTTTCGCCGAGGCAAACATCGCACTCCCCGCACGAATCGGCTGGGTAGTCCTGTCCAAAATATTCGGAGAGGGCGGCATGGCGGCAGCGGGCGGCCTGAGCGTAGCGGCGCATCGCGTGGAGGTGCTCTGTTTGGCCGGCGATGAGCCGCTCGGCCTCTGCGTCTTCGAGGTCAGATTCCTCGGCGCTCTTTCGCACCAGCGACTCCCAGCTAAACACATCGGCCGACGAATAGAGCAGCACGCATTCTGCGGCCAAGCCGTCGCGGCCCGCGCGGCCTGTCTCCTGCTGGTAGGCCTCAAGGCTCTTGGGGAGCGATGTGTGGAGCACCAGTCGCACGTTGGAGCGATCGATTCCCATGCCAAAGGCAACCGTTGCCACCACGACATCGATTGTTTCTCGGGCAAAGGCTTCCTGCGTTTTTCGTCGCTCCATGGGGGCCAGTCCCGCGTGGTAGGGGCGGGCCAGAATTCCCTCAGCGGCAAGTCTGGCCGCGAGTTGTTCGGTTTCGCGGCGAGAGATGCAATAAACGATCGAAGCCTCGCCAGCGTGTCGCCCGAGGATCTGAAGCGATTGTCCGATGCGGTCGGTGCGAGGCACGACACGGTAGCAGAGGTTGGGTCGATCGAACGTGCCCAGCAACACCTCGGGATCGCGCAGGTGGAGTTGCGCCACGATGTCATCTCGCACTCGCGGTGTGGCGGTGGCGGTAAAGGCGTGGAGGCTCGCGGCAGGAAATCGCGTGCGGAGCATCGACAACTGCCGATACTCTGGTCGGAAGTCGTGCCCCCAGTGGCTAATGCAATGCGCCTCATCAACGGCAAATCGTTTCACGCCCACTTGCGCCAAGATATCGAGTAAGCCACC
>CAIRDU010000328.1 GCA_903877395.1 uncultured Planctomycetaceae bacterium | reverse complement strand
CGTGGCCGTCCTCGACGACCTCTCCAGCTGCTCGCGGAAAAACATGCCCGAGAATGTGCCGCTGCATGTTGTCGATATTGTCTACTGCAAGTCAGTGGCGAAAGTCTTCGCAGCCGAACGGCCCGATGCCGTCTGCCATCAGGCGGCGCAGATGTCGGTAAGCCGTTCTGTGCGAGACCCGCTGTTTGATGCGCAGGTGAATTGTATCGGACTCATCAACGTGCTCGATGCGGCATCGAAGCACGGCTGCAAGCGAGTTGTGTTTGCCTCCAGCGGCGGCGTGCTCTACGGCGATGTGACATCACCCGCGCCAGAATCAACACCGGCCAACCCTGTGAGCCCCTACGGTATCACCAAGTGGGTCGGCGAGCGATATCTGAGATTCTTTGCCGAGGAGTACGGCCTTGAGGCCGTGGCGCTTCGGTATTCCAACGTGTTTGGTCCGCGGCAGAATCCGCATGGCGAGGCGGGCGTCGTGGCGATCTTTTGTAAGAAACTGCTGGCCGGGGAGGCCGCTACGATCAACGGCGATGGTCGCTACATCCGCGACTATGTCTACGGCCCTGACGTAGCCCGGGCCAATGTGATTGCCCTCACCGATGACATCCAAGAGGTGCAGCCCAAGACACTCACGAGCCTGAACATTGGCTCGAGCATCGGCACGGATGTCAACGAACTGGAGGTGATGGTGCGTCGGTGCATCGAAGAATTCTGTGTCGTCACAGGCAAAATCGCCACGCTGCCAGCACCCTTCCACGGCCCGGCGAGGGCCGGCGACCTGCGATCAAATCTGCTAGATGCAACCCTCGCTGGCAGTGTGCTGGGCTGGGAGCCGACGGTATCGCTGGCCAGCGGTCTGGCCCAGACGGTGGCGTGGTTTGCGCAAAATCCACAATAAAACAGTCCTAAAATAGTGTTTTTAGGGATTCTCTGGTGGCCGTGCCCCTGCTACGCTCCCGCCCTATGAAACCCACGTCTGCCTCTCAAAAGACAGCTCTCATCTGCGGCATCGGCGGCCAAGACGGCGCCTATCTGGCAGCACACCTGCTCGATTTGGGCTATGCCGTTTTTGGCACCAGTCGCGATGCACGGGCAAACCAGTTTGAGGGCCTCTCGCGGCTGGGGATTCGAGAACGAGTCGGCGTTGAATCGATGTCGCTCGTCGACTTCCGCTCAACGATGCAGGTGCTCTCCTGTACGCAGCCCGACGAAATCTACAACCTAGCTGGCCAGACGTCCGTAGTCATTTCGTTTGAGCAGCCGGTGGAGACATTCGAGAGCATCATTGTCGGCACAGTGAATCTGCTGGAGTCTATCCGGATGCTCGGCAAGCCGATCCGTCTCTACAACGCTGGCAGCGCCGAGATGTTCGGAACCATCGGGGAGGAACCAGCCAACGAGCGATCTGTGCTGCGGCCACGCAGTCCGTATGGCATCGCAAAGGCAACATCCTTCTGGCAAATCGCGCAGTACCGCGATACCTACGGCATCGCCGCGGCCACCGGCATTCTCTTCAACCACGAAAGCCCACTGCGCCCGGAGCGGTTTGTCACACAAAAAATTGTGGCCGCCGCCTGTCGCATCGCCGCTGGCGAGCAGCAGGTTCTGACGCTTGGCGACCTCTCGGTCCGGCGAGATTGGGGCTGGGCGCCAGAATATGTCGTCGCTATGCACAAGATGCTCCAGCTTCATTCACCGGAAGACTTTGTCATCGCCACTGGCCTCACCAGTAGTCTGGAAGACTTTGTTGCAGAGGTCTTCCGTGCCATTGGCCTCGACTGGCGCAAGCACGTTATCCACGATCCAACGCTCGTGCGAACGAACGACAATTCTTGTGGCCGCGCCGACACATCACGTGCCACTGAGCGACTGGATTGGACGGCCCGCTACACGATGCCAGACGTGACACGGATGATGGTGGAGGCCCGCTTGGCGCAGGCAAATATTCCAGTTCGCCGCGCGGCATGAGCCTACGGCAACGCCAGACCAGCCATGGCTCCATCGCAGATCCGCGTCGAGAGGGATGCCGAATGCATGTAGAGCGGAAATCGATGCTGCTTACCGACGATTGATGCCGCGTTGAACTGGATAAATTCCAAGTTGGGCGATGCCCATCTGCCCGGCATTCCCACATATCCCAAAGCCTGGGCCCGATTCGTTCGTTCAAGCAACGGGTAAAATCTCAGCACCTTGTCGCTGGAGTTATTAATCAGGATCAGTCGATCGACGCATTCGAGGGCTTCATGATAGGGGCCATGCGGAGCCAATGCATCGCAGCGGATCGCAGCCGCGACCAATACGACGTTCAACTGCCCGGGCCGATTGATCCAAGGTTGAAAGTCGGTGCGTCCTGCTTTTTCTTCTGCCGCCAGATCCTCGAGCGCTTCCATCACAATAAAACCGCCAAAGCTATAGCCGACAATCGCCACCGGACGTTCGGGTTCTATGTGCCCCAGCAGCCATGCTAGATAGTGGCCTTCGGTAAACGCGCGATCATATTTTGCACGTCCATCTCGGAGCAAGATCCCATCCTGCTCGCTCGGCCAAGAAAAGATAACCGTTCGCACGGGCGGGGCGTTGGGGCAGCACGCTGCCGACCGCTTCGCGAGCAGCACACCCTGCTGATGGGCCTCACTCGGCTTGTAGCGATTCCCATGAATAAACACCATGAGCGGTTGCGTTGAATCACTCAAAAGGCTTGCCAGATCGGAACGTTCCCAGCAGTTGTTTTCGTTCAATCGCTCGACTTTAGGCTGAGCGGAAAACGGCATCTGGCAGATCTCGGGCAAGCATCGTGTGCTGACAGCCCACACGTCGGGGTGATTGCATGGCGCACAGGGCGCACCGATCCCCTCCGAGTTCCAGCCCATCACAAGTGCCACGCAGGCCGTCCAAACGCAGAGGAGGCAACGGGGCGTCTGAGGAAGTGTTATCAATCGCATGGGCATGTGATCAGGACAGGCTCCCTCAGGGCATCACTATGAAAACAAACCTGTGTGGCATAGACCTGTCAAAAAGTAGCATTCAAACTGTGGCAACAGCGGGCGGCACAATTTTTTTTCGGCGTTGGAAGGGTGCCTTCTGTCGTCCCGTCGCTACAACCGTTACGTTTGGACGAAGAATCCGCCGACCGTGCCAAAGACGTCACGGACGTCACGCTCTTGAGTCAGGAGACCGTGAAACAAGTCTGTCGCCGCACGATGCGGCGACTGCCGACAGGGAAATCCGACGCATGACCGATGGCGGCGATCACGAAACGGAAAACCCTGAAGGCTGAAAACTTTTTTCTTCTTCCTCTGCACGGCGCCAAATCGTGAGCTACGGTTTGGTAGCGACGTCATGGACGTCGCATCCATTTCAACAGGTCAGATCACGACCACGAAGTGCTGGAGATTCGAATATGTCGCGTACTCTGTGTCTTGCGCTCATTCTTGGCAGCCTTGCGGCCGCTCCAGGATGCAGCAGTTGTTTTGGTGGCGGGAATAGCTGCCGCCGCCCCTCGTTTATGGAATTTCGTTCGCCGTGCTCCCGTGGCCAGGAAACCGGCCCTGCCTGCGGTGCCCCCATGGCACCTGCATGCGGCGCACCTGCATGCGGCGCACCTGCATGCGGCGCACCTGCATGTGCCCCCGCACCCTGCTGCGAGGAAGGCGGCGCGATCATGTCGTCGCCCTCGTCTGGAACAGTCGTGAGCGAGTCCGGCACATTTAGCTGAAACGCGAAAAAAGAGCCCGTCCATGCGATTGTCGTGTGGACGGGCCCTGTCTGCTTATAATCCGCGGCTTCACAGGAACATATTCCACGGAGCCGCCATGTTTGAATCGCTGTCTGCATCTCTCTCCAGTGCAATCAATTCCCTGCGCGGTCGCGGCAAACTGACCGACGCGAACATGCGGGAGGGACTTGAGGGGGTGCGAACAGCCCTGCTCGAGGCCGACGTCGCGTATGACGTTGTGAACTCGTTTCTAGACCGCGTGGCGGCTGATGCCGTTGGCGCAAAGGTTCTGGAATCACTCGATCCGGCGCAGCAACTCGTCGGAATCGTACACCGCGAACTGATCGACCTCATGGGGCCGGTGGACCATTCGCTCCACCTTGAGCCAGGTAAGACAACGATCCTGATGCTCTGTGGACTGCAGGGCTCCGGCAAAACAACGTCCTGCGCCAAGCTCGCGAAGAAAATCAAAGAGCAGGGGCGCAGCGTGATGCTCGTTGCAGCCGACTTACAGCGGCCTGCTGCCATCGAGCAACTCGTTGTGTTGGGATCGCAGATTGGCGTGCCGGTACACGCGCCCGAACTGGCTGGGGAAGCTGGCCTCGGCGATCCGGTGGCCGTCTGCAATGCGGGTGTGGCTCGCGCGAAAAAGGAGGGCATCTCCGTTGTCATCCTCGATACAGCTGGGCGACTCTCGATCGATGCGGCGCTGATGCAGGAACTGTCCAGAATCGACCGCACTGTGGGGCCGGATCAGGTTTATTTGGTCGTGGATGCGATGACTGGGCAGGACGCTGTAAAGAGTGCCCAAGCCTTCAACGAAGCGTTGGAGCTCAACGGTGTGATCATGACGAAACTGGACGGCGATGCCCGCGGCGGCGCAGCCCTTTCGGTGAAGAGCGTGACGGGCGTACCGATTAAGTTTGTGGGCACAGGCGAACAGATCGAGGCTCTGGAAGACTTCCATCCCGAACGCATGGCGGGTCGTATTCTCGGAATGGGCGACGTTCTGACGCTCGTCGAGGAGGCACAGCGGAAATTTGATCGGGGTGAGATGGAGGAGCAGGAAGAGCGGCTGCGCGCCGGGGAATTCACGCTCGACGACTTTAAAAAAATGCTG
>CAIRDU010000327.1 GCA_903877395.1 uncultured Planctomycetaceae bacterium | reverse complement strand
CCCTGGGGCATCCATCGCGCAAAAAAGATATTCTGCTTTCTTTTTCTCGATCACATCCAGCAGGTCGCGAGTAAAGCCATAGATAGCAGCGACGGGGGTGCCGTGCGGCGACGTCATTTCCGGCAGTGCATGAAAGAGTTGATAGATACGCGAAAGCGTATCTATCACCCAGACGGTGCGGCCGTGGAGATCCGGGTCGGTAGATGGCGTGCGTGTAGTGGTGGATGCCATGCATGGCCCCGTGAAAGCAGGAGAGCATAGCCGAAGTGAAATCTAATCGCCGCTGGGCGGCTCGTATTCGAAGTCTTTCCACTTCATCGCGCGGCGAAAAGGCTCGATGCGGAGTACCACATCGCCGTTTTGAAAGATGCGAACGGTGCCGTTGGTCTCGCTCACAGCCACGGCCACGCTGCGGGTGCGACGAGTGATCGCAGCTGCGGCCCAATGACGGGCGCCGAGCCCTTTGGCCACCGAGACATTCTCCGCCGAAGCATCGATGTAGCGGGCGGCTCCCTCTACCGTTCCGTCGAGGCCGACGACAAACGCGCCGTCGAGTTGGGCAATCTCCTTGATTCCCTCGCGGACTCGCGGGTCGGAAAGCTTTCGCTCGGAGCGGTTGTAGCCTCTCACTGGATCAAACCCGATGGCGTGGCTAGATTGCATCACTTTGCGAGCATCTCCCACGACGAACAGCGTGCCCACTGGCTTCCCCTCGCGGCCCTCGCGGCCGATCTCAACGGCCAGGTCGACCACAATCTTGAGCGTTTCCAAAGGCACCTTTGTCTCGAGGTTACGGAGATCCCGGCTGGTGAGTTGGCCCAGATGCTCTTCAAGTCGCAGCACGCTCACCGAATCGATCGTGCCGGCTTCGAAACCGCTATAGATGGAGACGACCTGTGCCTCGGGCGCAATTAATTCGGCGGCTACACACTCCAATAAAGCCTGCGTGAGCCGTTCGTGTACGGGCAACCCGGCAACATCGAGCAGCACCTCACGCAACCCATGATCTGCCACGCCAACCAAGTGTGCTTCCTCTTCGGCCGCAATCAATACCGGATCGCTGCCCACAATGCTTCGAACGCGTTCCCAGTCCAGCCGCCGATCCACCAGTAAAAGAATGGCATCCGAGGCAGTGGATTCAAACAGCCGCACGCCTGCTTCGAGCAGGTGCTCCAACTGCGGAGAAATGTCGAGAGATGTCATGATTCCAGTCCACGTTCACCCGGACGTCGATCAGCAGGCTATCAACGCACACTGGTATGCGAACTCTGTCGCCGGGAAACTGCCGATCGCACCCGAGCGCAAAGCGTACGCAGTGGACCGCATCCGTTCAAGAACGCAGGCACAGGCAAGGCGAGAAGCCGACTATCGGGTGGTCTTCTGGTTGGCGTCTTTTGGCGGCTGGGCAGAACGCGGTACTTTCGCGATCGACGCTGCGGCAGGTGCCGCTTTCATGGTGCCGTGGAACGCCGCAATGCCGCCCGGCAAGACCACCCCCCAAACCCGCTCTTGGTAGATTGTCAGAGCGTGCAAAGCGTGCCCCATGGGTCCGATTTTCCACTCTCTCGTGGGCTCTTTCGCCAATGCCGTGGAGAGAAACTCGACGGCGGCAACGACTTTCGAACTGTAAAGGGATTCCTGGTCGAGCGATGCCACAAGCCACTCTAAGATATGCCCAGTGGTCTGCACTTTGCGGTCGATGTCGTCTTCCCGATCGGCCGGATACTTAAACCACTCTGTACTGAACGAGCCGTCGGGATTCT
>CAIRDU010000326.1 GCA_903877395.1 uncultured Planctomycetaceae bacterium | reverse complement strand
GGGCTGGGCATCAAATCGCTCGGCATAGCGGCGAAGCACATCGGGCGTATCGCTATCGGGATCGCAGGTGAGGCTCACAGCGATAAAATCTGGATCGGGAATCGCTCGCAGGATGTCGGCGACGGCTTGATTCTCTCGAAAGCAGGGGCCTGGGCAGTTGGCGAAGAAAACGCTGGCCAACCAGACTTTCCCTCGCAGACTGGACGACTCGAATGGCTCGCCGCTTGGCTGAATAAGCGTGAATGGAACCACCACCGAGGCCCCAGATGCGGCTGCAGGAACCGTTGCATCCCGATCGATTGCGACCGTACTTTGTGGGGAGCGTTCGCAACCAGCCAGCATTGCCACTGCAATCCATCCGACACAGAGGGCACGCAGCGGCCTGGATCGCCAGAAAGTTTGAAACTCTTGCATGCGATCTCTTGTCCTGAAGCCCTAGTGCGTGTTGGGATTGGTAAGCAATTGGGACTCGCCTGCCTGCTCCATAAGATGCACATCCGACGGGCGGGCCATGTACAGCGCTCGCTCCTGCGATACCATTCGATTTCGCAGCCCGATATCGGGCACGAGCATGAGAGCCAAGAAAATGGCCATCATGGCGGCTGGAATCGTGAGCACGTATTTCCAGTTGGCCTCCCAGAAGACGTGCATGAAAAAAAGCACGACGAGCATGGCCTTGGTGCACGACACGGCCATCATAAACGCCCAACCAACATGCGGCTCGTTCCGCCACGGCCAGTAGGACGTGAACGTGAGGAACGACATTGTCGTGAGGAAACAAAGCGCCACAAACACCAGCAGATACTTGCCGATGCCGCCGTGGCTGTGCTGGCCCGGGCCGTGGGCTGAGTGCTCATGGTCGGCGGGCTCGGGCATCTCGCCCACGCGAGTGATCGGTCCGTGCGTTTCGCTCGCGTGCGAATGCGAGGCATTGGCTTCGACGGCGTCGTGATCGCTCATAAAAAACCTTTCCGAATCAAAGAAGCCTTGGGATTAAAATAAATAGAGCAACGGAAACAGGAAGATCCACACCAGATCCACGAAGTGCCAGTAGAGCCCTGCGTTTTCAATCATGCCGGCTCGCTTGGGGCCTAGTTTGTAGAGCAATAAAATCGTGAACACGATCAGCCCCACCATCACGTGCACGGCGTGAAAGCCGGTGAGGAGAAAATAGGTACTTGCCCACATGGTGCCGCCAGGGATCACGGCAGGCAGTTTGAGCCAGGGAAACGTGTCGTTGAGGCCGCTGGTGTGGCCACCTCCGTGTCCGCCAACTGGAGTGTCCGTTCCATCGTGTGAGATGGCAGTGGCGTGTTCCACGGGCAGCGGCATGATCTGATCGGCCACGACAGCCAGATCAAACGGTTGCTGATCGGGGCTGGCCACCATCTGCCGCACCTTGGCCAAACGTCTCCGAGCCAACACCACCTCGGGCGTGAGTTGGCTTTCCGGTGTGTCGTCGAGTTCCTTCAAGAGGTCGATCATGGCCGGTTCGCCCAGCCTCGCCCGCACCGCTGAACCGTAATAGAGATCGGGCTTTTCAAACACGCGACTGCGAGGCGACCACGGATAGATTCCGTGCTCAAACTTGGCTGCATATTCGTAGCCCTTTACGCCCAAAAAGAGCGAGCCGAGCAGCAACGTGGCCACCATCCAGAGTTTGGCTGCAGTTGTCTTGTTCGCCCGAGCCATTTCCAACGCCAACACAATCGTCACGCTGGAGCAGATGAGCACAAACGTGTTGAAGGCCCCGATGGGTTCGCTCAAGTGTACGTGATGCGGCTTGGGCCACACCGATGCCCCGAACCTGAGCACCACATAGGCACCCAAGAGCGCCGCAAAAAACATGATCTCAGTCGACAGGAACAGCCACATGATCAGCTTGCCACGCGTCAGCGGCAAGCCGGGCTGATACTGTAGCACGGGGCCATGGCCGTGAGTGTCGTGAGGGTGGCTATCATGGCTATCATGACCGTGGTGGTCGGGATGTTGGGAAAGGGAGATCGCGGAAGCATTCATCGCATTCATGGCATTCGTCGTATTTGTGGAAGGTTCGTGGAGTCTGCCGCGGTTGGCTGTGCGAAAACAAGGGGCTATTGAGATCGGATTTTAGCGTGGTGCTCCACAGACGACCGAGGCCGTGAGCAGGGCCAACAGCACACCTAAAGACGTGAGCAGCAAGCCACGAGCGGAAGTGTCATCGCGGCGAAGGGCAAATCGAATCGTGGCACAGCAATACACGATGGCTGCAATCGCGGTCGCCAAAAAGAGCCGAATGCTTCCCGATGGCACAGCCAACACGAGGCTTACAGGAACCATCGCCAACGCCGCGGCCAACGCTTGACCGGCGGCCCGTAAGCCACTCGGATCATCCACGGTGAGCATTCGCAGACCGGCCAAGCCATACTGGCTGCGGTAGATCCAAGCAATCGCCATGAAATGAGGAAACTGCCAGAGATAAAGCACGGTTGCTAAAGCTGCCGCAGACAGAGCCCCGGTAGCATCCCCGCCAGCCAGTCGCGCAGGTCCATCTGCCGCCAGCCAGCCGATGGCCACAGGCAAGGCGCCGGCCACAGCACCCACCGCAGTATTGAGCGGCGAGATTTTTTTCATGGGGGTGTAGATCACAACATAGATAAGCCATGTGGCCAGTGCCGCTGCGGCAGCAGGCCAACCGCTGGCGATCGTCATGAGCCCCACGCCTGCCATCAGCAGCAAAGCTGCCAGCCCGCTGGCTGTGCCCACAGCCATTCGTCCGGAAGCGATCGGTCGGCGGGCCGTACGCGGCATGAGCTTGTCGGTGTCGCGTTCGACGACTTGATTGGCAATGCTGGAACTGGCCGCCACCAACGTGGTGCCAATCAAAAGCCAGACCAGATGCCCCAAGTCCAACGAGCCACCGGCAGTCAGCCACATAGCCGTGATGACAGTGGCCAGCACCATGACGGCAATCCGCGGACGCGTTAGCATCGACACATCCCGAAGCACAGCCACCAGATCGCCGGTTGTCGCAGTACCCGATCCTGCTGCGTGCGCAGGCACAGTCACGATCAACGAAGCACGCGGGACAGCAACGGCCGTTGAAGAGGGGCTCATGCGTGGGCCTCGCTTCGCTGGCCAAAAGAATCCTCGAGACCATCAAGCGATCCAGACGCAATGGCCAACACAACACTCACGCCCAAAATCAACATGCCAACCACCACATGCCCGGTCACGATCGCGGCGCTTTGCACGCTGCGGGCCACGATCGGCTCCGTGGGCGTCCATGCCGCCAGCGATTCGCCAAACCAACCGGCTGGAATGCCCCAACTCACGATCCACGCGCCGGCACCCAACGCGATCTGGCACAGCACTAGCAGCAGCAGCACAGTGGCCCAGATCGCGGAAGTGGCTCCAGAGACTCGCGAAGATCGCTCTCCAACGGCGGCAACACAACGCGAGGAAAGAGGCGGTATGAACTGCTGCCCCCACGCACAGGCACACACGGCCATGGACAGCCCGGTTACCAAGACCGCGCCGGCCATGTGGAGAACGACCAGCATGCGAAACGTCAACGGATCGATAGCGGCATCGAGGTGGCGGAGTTGGGCGCCGGCCACAAGCTGCACGTACGCCGACACCAGAAGCAAAGCGCTCAGCCGACGTAAGGCCAATGAGTCGCTCGGCCGGCTGGTTGCGTTGCCTTGCCAGCGGCTTGTAAGCGTGGCAATCGCAATGGTCACGGCAAAGAAAAGCGGCCCGGTGCAAGCATGCACTTTGGCAATCGTGCGATCATCCAAGAGTACTCTGGCACCGCCCAACACGCCTTGCACCACAACCAGCAGAAAAGCCGCCGCCACAAGCCCTCGCACCAGCCGACGCTGCTCGCCCCACCACGCCACGCCCACCAGCGCAATGGTGAGCAATCCGGCTACCGCGCCCAAGAGCCTGTGGCCGTGCTCCAAAAAAAGATCCCACGGCCCATAGAACCAATCGGCCAGTGGATAGAGAAACATGTTGTGGCCATAGGTGGCCGGCCAGTCGGGCACCGCCAACGCTGCGTCATACGTTGTGACCATCGCGCCAAAACAAAGCAGCACCGCCGTCACTCCAACAAGCAGGCAGGCAACCACGTGCGGCCAGAAACTGGAAGCACAGAAGCCAATGGGATGGGGATCGGGTTGTGTCATGTGGTCAGCGACTGGCGCAGCAGTTAATGGGCAGCAGCAGCAAGGGCGGCCGCTGCCGCGTTGGGCGGATCGGTCTGCATGAGGTAATCCTTGTCCGCTCCGGGCACCGAATATTCGTACGGCCCGCGGTAGACCACCGGCTGGAAGTCGAAGTTGCCGTGGCCAGGTGGACTCGGCGCCGTCCACTCCAGACCGTTGGCACGCCACGGATTGCGGCCCGCAATGGGCCCAAAGAACATGCTCCAGAAAAAATTGATTGCGAAGATGATCTGCGAAGCCACCATCCCGATAGCGCACCAGGTCATGAATGCGTTCAAGGGCTGCAAGTGATGAAACGTCTCGTAGTGGTAGGCATCAGCCAGCCGACGAGGAAAGCCAACGGCACCCAGAATGTGCATCGTAAAGAATGTGCCATTCAAAAAGATGAAGGTCAGGAAGAAATGAGCCTTGCCCCAGAACTCGTTCATGGTGCGGCCAAACATCTTGGGAAACCAAAAGTAAATTGCGGCCCATACGCCCATGGCCGTACCGGCAAAGAGCACATAGTGGAAATGCGCCACGATGAAGTAGGTGTCGTGGATGAAGATATCCACCGGCGTAGCGGCCATAAAGATGCCGGAAAGCCCGCCGATGATAAACATCGACACAAACGAAAGGGCAAAGAGCATGGCAGTGGTGAACTGAATCCGGCCGCCCCAAACCGTGCCCAACCAATTGAATGTTTTCACTGCACTCGGCAGCGCGATCATCATCGTGGAAACCATAAACGTCATGCCAAGCGCAGGATTCATCCCCGAGATAAACATGTGGTGGCCCCACACAATGAAGCCAAGGCCGGCGATGCCAGCGATCGAATAGACCATTGGCCTATAGCCAAACAGCGGCTTTCTTGCGAAGCATGTCATGATGTCCGACACCATCCCCATGGCTGGCAGAATCATGATGTAGACAGCAGGGTGACTGTAAAACCAAAAGAGGTGTTGCCAGAGCAGTGGCTGACCGCCACCCGTGGATGCCATCGCGTTGTTGACCATGTTGCCTTCGGGAGAGAAGAAGCCCGTGCCGATCGTGCGGTCTGCTAGCTGCATGAAGCCTGCGGCTGTGAGTACCGGCAGCGCGAACGCTTGCAGCACCGCAGTGATAAACATCGCCCAGATTGTCATCGGAAGGCGAAACATCGTCATGCCTGGGGCCCGCATCAGGATGATCGTCGTCATATAGTTGACGCTGCCGAGCATCGACGAAACGCCCACCATCGTGAGGCCCAGGAGCCAGAGCGTTTGGCCCAAGCCACTGCCCGGTGCCGCTGCGACGTTGGTGGAGAGCGGCGGGTAGCTCGTCCAACCGCTGGAGGCCGCGCCCCCTTCCACAAAGAAGCTGGCACCAAAGAAAAAAAACGCCGGCCACATAAACCAGTAGCTGAGCATATTGAGCGTGGGAAACGCCATGTCATCGGCGCCGATCATGAGGGGAATAAGAAAATTTCCAAATGCTCCAGCCAAGATCGGAATGATCACCAGAAAAATCATGACCGTCGCGTGCATCGTGAAGAGCATGGTGTAGAACTCGGGCGCCATTTGCCCCCCCTGCTGGGCAAACAGTTTTCCAAGCACCGGCACATCAGACCACGGCCAAGCAATCTGCCATCGCACGGCCAGCGCCAAGAGGCCGCCAATCAAAAACCACAGCAGCGTAGAAAAAAGAAACTGCAGGCCAATAACCTTGTGATCTTTTGAAAAAACGTATGTCGAGAGAAACTCCATCACGGGCCGCGGCTTCGGGGCCTGACGATTTGGGCTCGCAGTCAGCGCAGCACCAGTGACGAGCGTTGAGGAAGATGTAGCAGTGGCCATTCGATGTGTCTCCAAAAAAACTGCAAATACGTGTGGGTAGGCTGGGAGTGCGTGTTGAACTGGATCCTATTCCGCGAGGGCCACAGCAGCCGGCTCGGGCTGCGTCGCCTCCTGCTTGGCATACATGCTTTCGAGCCACGCGTTGAAATCTTTTCGCGACTCGATCGTTATTTGACCGGCCATCTTGTAGTGGCCCCAGCCGCACAATTCCGCGCAGACGATATCGAACTGGCCCGTCTGGGTTGCCTTAAACCAGACCGGGATCTTCATGCCTGGTACGGCATCTTGCTTGACCCGCAGGTTGGGCAGAAAAAAACTATGCAGCACATCCATACTCTTGAGCTGGATGAGAATGTCTTCATCCACAGGCACATGCAGGTCGTTGACGAGAAACAGATCGTCGGGTGTGCCGAGCGTGCCGTCGCGCCCGGGATACCGCAGGCGCCATTCAAACTGCCGGCCTACCACTTCGAGCGTAGGCGACATCGCTGGACGCCGCATCTTGACGTTGGCCCAGGTGTTCATCTGATAGATCGCGAGAAAAAGCAGAACGCCCGCCGGTATGACCGCCCACACCACTTCCAGCGTGTGGTTACCGTGGACGTAGGTAGCCGGCCCGGTGGCCTTGGCGGCATCGTACTTCCAGAGAAACCAAAACAGCAGTCCTTCAGTGATCACAAATACCACACCCGTGAGGATCAGAATGAACATGAACAGACTGTCAATCGTAGCGCCATCCGAGGAGACATCCTTCGGTAGCCAGATGTCAAACGCAGGCGCAACGGCAAATGTGGCCACGCCAAGCACAGGCACGGCCAGAAACACAAAGCTCCAAAAAATTCCGGTCCAGCGACTGCCCACTCCACAACTCCTCAAAGAAACAAATGCTTAAGAAACCATTTTTCAATTCTAAAAAACAACGCGAAACCGACTGCGATCCTTCAAAACCTGTTCGGTGCCACCATGGGGCGATCGGCCCCTAGTTCACCATCAAACTCATAGGGCAGCGATCGGACGTAGTTCACGATGTGCCAAATATCCTCCGGTGGAACGGTACCCTTGGCTGCCGGCATGGGCGCGCCGTTAATGCCCGCATAAATCCTGTAGTACAAATCCAGCGGCCTGCGACCTCCGCGATAGATACCCTGGCGGAGGTTGCGGGGGGGAATCGTGCGGGGCGTGAGCGCATCCCCATCGAGCACCTGATGAAACTTCTCCAGCCACACCAACTGCAGGCGATGGTCGGCAAGTTGCTCGGGGCTCATCCCGGCCGTCGAAGCCTGCGAGGCCTGCTCGGTACCGCTGCGAATCTCCTTGTCTGCCTCGACGATCACTTTGTTCCAGTCGTCGTAATCATTGGCTTGCCCATCGCCGAGGCCGGTGACACCGTGGCACTTCACGCAGTTGGCCTTGTCGCCGTAAAATAGTTCCCGACCTTTTGCGATCGATGCCACCAAATCGATGTTTGCTGGGATCGGGGGCACGGGAATCGCCGCTGCAGGAGCCGCCTGCCACTTTGCGGCAATGGGCGTAAGCGTTTCCTCTACCAAAAACTCTCGCGTCTCGGGGAGTGTGCCTTTGGCGTCGTCGTCGAGTTCAAAGAATGCCCGAATGAGTGTGAGTTCCGTTTCACCTCGAATGGTCAGATATTTGACATATTCGGCCAGCGCCTCAATCTTGGTTTCGCTCAACAGTGCAAAGGACGGCATCGAGGTACCCGCGATACCGTTGTGCAGGATCCGCACCAGATCCGCCTGCGTGGGCTTATCAGCCCGCTCGGTGCTTTTAAACTTGAACACCCCGGGGCGGTAGTCGCGAGGATAGGGATTCAGAAACGCGGCGGTTGGCCCGAGGCCGTCCCCAGTGATCCCGTGGCAGTGGGCGCAGTGCTCGCGATAGAGGCCATTTTTACGGCCCACAATGTCGCTTCGTACCGGTCCGGCGGCTAGATGCAACTTGGCCTCGTTGAGCCCCGTTTCGGCCAGTGCCACCGGATGGTCGGGCGTGCCAAACATGGCCAGCAGCACCGTTGCCACCTGCCGCTCTTGTTCTGGATTGAGTCGCTGTTTGGTGGACTCGACCATGTTGGGACGAAAATACGCAGGCGGCGTGGCGCCGCAGCCAATGACCGACGCCAGCACGAGCGTGCAAAGCAAGAGGAACGCGAGGCGTGAGGCTTGCCGGCCAATCTCCGTAAGGCAGTTGGCCAATTGCATGGGCGAGGCAAGAACGAGATGGGCTGAGTGCATGGGAGTGGCGCGCATAAAAACCTAGGTGCCGTTAACCGACGCCGGCACATCCAATGTGCCTATGTCTTTAACTTCATCGGGCTGGAGTTGAATCTGAAACCGTCCTTTGGGAGTCCATTTGAGATCTGGTTTTTCGAGACCCAACGCACCGTTGGGACCGTTGGAACGCTCGTGCCAGACTTGCAGTTCGATGATTTCACCGGCCGGCAAATCGGCCAGCGTAAACGTGCCATCCACTCCGCTCACGGCCACATAGCCATCTTTGCGAAAGACGGCGTAGGCCTTCATCCAGGGGTGGATGTTGCACGTGACAGCCGTGGGCATACCCGTTTCACTTTCGGGCTTGTAGACCGTTCCCTGCCCAGATGGCACAAGTTGGTTGAAGCTTGATCCGGCGATGTTGGTGTTGTGCCCGATGGGATCGCTGTTGTGTACATCGATCGGCTGACCGACCCGGGCGGCCAGCACAGGCGTGAGAAACTCACACTGTTTTTGGTCGAACACAACCGGCGTTGTGGAAGGCGAGGCGTTCTTCACTCGGCTGGCCTTGCGAGCAAAGACGACCACGTTGGCCAATCCCTTCGTGGCAGGATCCACAAGCAATGAGCGATCGACGAGTTTCATGCCACCCTTTGAACAGACTTCGGTATCTTTGTCGACGGCCAAAGGCCGGACTGCACCCGGCACGCCAGCAAACAAAAACCGGCCCTTGAGCGTGCCCCAGCCTGTGCCGGTGGATGCCGCAGCCTCAGGCGTGCTGCCGGAAGCCGATGCCGCGCTCACTAGAGTTGCTCGGATCTTCTGGGCCACCTCGGCATCGGCAAGAGGCGTTGCCACTCGCTGCGGAACGCACCCAACAGCCATGAATGCAGCCACGAGTGCAGCCGTTGCCGCACGCCAAGCGCAGAACCTAAAGGCAGCCCTATGCACGCAGTCCACGAACTTATTGTTTGAAGAGGTTTGCATCGATCGCCATCTCTCCGAGGTCGGTGTCGCCGCTGATTACTTTGATTTTCTTGCGGCCCTTGGCAATTTTCTCGGGCTTTCCGCCCACGGTGACTTCGCTGATGTAGCCGGCCTTCTCGTGCCAAATCTGGAGTTCGATTTCGCCGGCTGGCACATTCTTGATCTCAAATGTGCCGTCCGGTTTCGAAATCGCTGCATACGGATTCGGCCGCACCACCAGCCACGCCTTCATCCACGGGTGGATGTTGCATGTGACTTGTGCGGGCAACGCTTCGTCGCTGGCAAACGTCAGGCTTGTCTCGCCACCCGTGGGAATCAGGCTATTGGATGGCGGATTCTTGATT
>CAIRDU010000325.1 GCA_903877395.1 uncultured Planctomycetaceae bacterium | reverse complement strand
TTTTACAAACTGCTCTCTGGTGATGTACCGAGCGTTGTGCAGGAATCACGGAAGCGGGAGATCGATGATCGCATTTATAAATATGTGGGCGTGCAGGGTGTGGACAAACCTCGCATCGTGCAAGTGGGGCTTGAGGCCATCTTTCTGGACAGGCTCAACCAAAATCTTGGCTTGCGACGGCTGGTGAACGAACTGGTGGCTGGCGAGGTGCGGGAGGTGCGGATTCTGGATCCACAACTGACGTCTCTCGTAACTCGCAGTATGGATAGGCGCGGGATTGCATCTGACGCCGAACTCACGCTGGAGTCCCCCGATGCCAGCCTTGCTCGGGACTGCATGACGAGCAACCGCCCAGCTGGCCGATTCGAATCTGATTTCTACCGAGTGGCATCTCCAGTGCGGTATGCCGACGGTCGACCGGCTGGCGTGGTGCTGATGACGATCTCCACCGAATCCAGCCGGGATGTGCTCTGGTGGCAGGCTGCCGGGGCAGTGGCTTCGGCTCTTTTTGTAGGGCTGCCGGGAGTGCTGGCCAGTTTGTGGCTGGCCCGTTCGATTGCCAAGCCGGTGCAGCAGGCGTTGCGGGCCGCCGAGATGATTGCCCAAGGGGATCTCACCGGCAGCGTGCCCCTTGGGGGCACCGACGAAGTGGGCCGGTTGCTGGCGGCTTTTGGCACGATGAGCCATTCGCTCAGCGGCCTCATTGGCCGGATTCAGGCTTCTGGGGAGAGGCTTTCCAGCGTGGAGTCGGCGGCGGCCGCGGCCTTGGCCAGGCAAGATCGAGCGGTGCGCAACTTCAGCGGGTCGGCCAATGAGATATCCGCTGCCGTAGCTCAAATTTCGGCCACAAGCGAGCAACTTCTGGGGGCAACCAGCGATGTCACCGAGGCTGCTCGAGAGGCCGCCAGGGTGGCTGGCCAGGGACGAGGGGGCTTGGAGACGATGTCGGCCTCGATGCAGCAACTAGACTTAGCCATGAACGCGTTTACTCGCAAACTCTCGACGATCAGCCAGCGGGCCAGCGGCATTACATCGGTTGTAACCACGATTGCTAAAGTGGCCGATCAGACCAACCTTCTCTCTGTGAATGCCACCATCGAGGCTGAAAAAGCGGGCGAATCCGGCCGGGGCTTCCGAATCGTAGCCCAAGAGATTCGGCGTCTGGCCGACCAGACAGCATTGGCTACAAAAGACATCGAACGCATGGTGCGAGACATGCAGGCGGCCGTATCCAGCGGCACGATGGAAATGGACCGGTTTCGTAACGAAGTCAGCTTGCGAATCGGCGAGGTGGCCGATGTGAGCGAACAACTCGGCCAGATCATTGAGCCTGTACAGTCGGTTACCCGGTCTCTGGACCACGTTCACGAGGGCATGCAGTCGCAGTCACAGGGGGCCCGTCAGATTCGGGATGCAATGGACACTTTGCGAGGCGGAGCCGGAGAGTCGGCTGCCTCCATGGCCGTATTTTCCGACTCTCTGGACGAACTCAGGCGGTCGATTGCTGAACTCAACGCAGAGGCCTCCCGGTTTCGTACCGGGGCAGCCTGACACAACCTGACACACCGGAAAGCCACCCGGATTCCACCTCTGGCAAGCCTGCGTCGTCACATCAAGGCTATCGCCTGGCTGCTTCACTAAGCCGAGCCGCCTGTCGGGCTGCTAAAAATCGCTTGAGTCCGTTCACAATCCGGGCTGGCGGTTGGGCTCCCGACTGGCTGAAGAGCGGGATCTCGCCGTCGTCAGTCACGATCAATTCTACGGCGTTGTCCGGCAATTCAGCACCACCTAGTAGATTGTCCATCGACTGTGACGTTTGAGAGCCGCTTGAGGCCGTAGGGGCCACCTTGGCTACCACAAAGTGGTCGTGGGCGAATGATTCGAATTCAGGGTCGTTGATGAGGGAGGCGGAATTGGAATTGGCCATGGAATCAACAGGTCTCGACACGACTAAGAGGATGGGCCGCTTGGAGCCTCTGGCAGTTACAACGGCCTCATCGAGCGACTCGTAGACCTTATCCGTTGCTTTTTCGGCTTCCAGAACCGCCTGTGGCCTTGCCGGCAGATGCTGGGCCAGCTGCGTAATCCATACATCGGCCGACTGGCCTGTATAGCCAGTTTGCCCGGCCAATTTTCCACCATCGCTCCCGATCAGAAGCACGCTGGGAAACGTTCGCACCCCATACTGAATGCACACCCGCGATCGTTCGCTGCGAACGGCCTGAGAAATGCCTGCCTGAGGCAGGTCGATCATCAGAAGCACAACTTTGGCATCGGTCCACGAGCGAAAGGCTTCCGTAGAGAGCACGTTTTCTTCGAGTGTTTTGCAGTGGGGGCACCAGTCACTGCCTGTGAATACCGTCAAAATTGGCTGGCCTGTCTGCTGCGAAGCAGCCATGGCCTCTTCGTAGCTGGTCATCCATACAACGGCAGGATGCCGATTCTCGGCCGCTGGAATGGACTGGCAGGCCGATGCCACCAGAAGCATAAGGGTCAGCACCACGGCCGCCTGCCGCCACTGACCAAGCAAGAGCAATCGCCCAAGCCACAAAGTCCGAACCGTGCCTTGAGCCTGCAATCCAATCATCGTTTTGTGCCTCCTTGCAAACCGCCTCCTTTTGCATCGGGAGAAAGCGGCTGTCTTCAAGAGTCCATGCTAGAAAAGAACGTCGTAAAACTACCAATAGCGTTCAATTGTGTAAAACTCTCCCGGTTGCGCAGCCTACGTGGACTACCCAAACAGCCGATTCTCCTTGGGAACGCTGGACTTAGGACCTGCCTCAAATACCCCCCTTATGGGGACGAAGTGATTCCGGGGCTTTTCAGGGATAGTCCTGGCACAAAAATGCGTTGCCTACCATTTCGGGCAGGCAACGCATTTTTGGTCGTTTGGCTTGTCAAAATCGTTGGCGACAAACCCCGCCGTTCAAACCGACGGCTAGGACTAGAATTGATAGACTATGTCGCAGCCACCGTAGAATTGGCCAGACTGACCACCGTTGGCTCCAGTTGCTGCTCCAATACCGCTGCCATAGGGCAGGTTTGAGCCAGCCACATCTGGCGAGTACCAGTCGTACCGCAGTTCGGGACGAATCATCCAGTTTCTATTGGGCTTGTAGTTCAGGCCCCACGACATTTCCCAGAAATTACCTTGGTAGCCACCCGTGTAGTTGCTATTTCCGGCCTGGGCAGCATTTCGCAGGGGAGCGACTACCCGGGTGCCGTTATTATCCCGGAACCACTCGAACCGGGCACCGCCCACCAGGGTCTCGCTGAAGTTCCAGAACAGGTACTGATTCACGCCATACCACTGGGCTAGGTCATTAGTCTGGCCATTGGTTTGAAATCCGGTTCCGTTGGCAAGGCCGTTAAACTGCCATCCATTATCGTTTTGGAACACATAGGTCAGCTTGTCGGACAGTTGATTGGAGTAAACCGTGCTCAAAACCGTCCGATTGCCAACGGCATAATTGGTCGCGTTGTAGCCGCCAACTTCGTTGCCGCTGGACGTCGTGAACGTCAGCGACTGGGTGGCGTCGGAGTTCTTGAACGTGATGCCTCCCAAGAACGCCGCGTTGCTGTTGGATCCCGGGTAGCCGGGATTTGAGAGCGTGCCCGGGCCGGTCAGCGGATCGCTCCAGTTGTCCCAGCCGTTGGTGATACCGCCGTAGACCACGATCTGATCGTTGGGAGTCCACGTGCCGAGCACGCCGGTATGCGTAAACGGCTCGCCGTACTGCATTGTATAGGCATGGGTGTAGAAGAAGTTGCCGATGGCCGGCACCACTTCATACCCGATGATCGTGTAAAAATGACCGAACTTGACCGCCACATTGTCCCGGGCAAGTTCGCCGTAGAGTTGTGGCAAAGCCAAACCATAATCCTTGCTGGACTGCCATGCCGACACGCCGCTGGCTGCAAACTGAGGAAAGAGGTACGCATCCAAACCACGCGCGGTGGTGTAGATGGAGTCGGTACCATAGAGCAGGTCCACGCGACCGCCCCAGTCCCAGCCGCCGTCTTCGGTGTCCAGTACCTTTTCGTTGACGAGGTAGAGTTGGTTCATCTGCCCCTGCCAGTTGCGGTCGTTGAACGTGATTGGCCCGTTAAACGTGCTGCCCCAGTTATTGCCGCCGATCCCGACGTCTACCCAGCCGTAGGTGCTGATGCCCCGGCTCTTCAAAAAATCGGTTTCAAGCCAGCGGTCGGGCGCATTCTCGACCTCCGCGGCGGCCTCTTGGGGTGGCAGGGCCCGCATCTGATATGCGTCTTCCTGCGGCACATTGGCTATCACAGGGGGAGTGCCACCTGTTTCAGCCTGGGCGAATGAGTCGTAAATACTCGTGTCGATTCGGGAAGGAATCGTTGGATCGGCCGCGAAGCCGCTCGTGGTCAAAAGACCAACAGCGATGGCCAGCGGGGGGTTGAGGCGACTGAATTTC
>CAIRDU010000324.1 GCA_903877395.1 uncultured Planctomycetaceae bacterium | reverse complement strand
GTGCGAGTGGCGGGAGCCGAAGGCGAAACATCCGGTACGGATTCGACGGGCTCGCTGGCAACATGTCAGGCGATCGCTCCCGACGGGTCTGCTGTGCGCGTGCCGATGGTTGCCGAGCCTAGCCGGCCCGGCATAATGCAAGGCAGCTTTGTGGCCTCGCGAGAAGGAGCGTGGCGGATCGATGTCGATCTGGGAGATGGAGCAGACGAAAAATTATCCCGACGCATTCAGGCTCGGCTGCCTGATCGGGAACTGGAGCAACCGCGGCTCAATCGAGGACTCTTAGAACAACTGGCAACGCTCTCGGGCGGTCAGGCCACCTGCATGGACGATGGCTGGAACGCCGATGCCTCGCGGGCGTTAGCCGCAAGGATTCCCGACCGTTCACGTCGGGAATATGAAACAGGCGCTCCCGATAGCGATTTTAAACAACGCCTCAATTCAGTGCTGCTGGCCGTTGGGGTTGGATTGTTATGTCTGGAATGGATTGTACGTCGGCTTGTCAAACTGGCCTGAGCCACACACGCAGGAAAGTCAATCACACGTGTCGCTTGTTTTGGATCCACCCTCTCCGCAGGTTACCAGAGCCGTTGCCGATATCGCACCGTTAGTGCGTTTGCTCGACAGGCTGCGCCGCCAGATTCGCCGTTGGATCTGGATCGAGTCGTTGGCGATGGTCTGCGTGGCAGGTGCTGCCCTTTTTTGGGGATCGTTGCTGTGCGACTGGCTGCTCGAGCCTCCTGCGTGGGTCCGCGGCCTGTGGGCGGTAGTCACATGGGTTGGCTTAGCGATTCTGCTACGAGGCAAACTCTTTGCGAGGCTGGCAACGCCGCTGGAGGATGCGTCGTTGGCCACACTTGTGGAGCGAGGGCACGCAAGGTTCCGAGATAGCTTGTCGACGGCCATCGAGTTATCGACACGCGATTCCAAGTGGTCGACACAAGGCCTTCCGGGGCAGTCTGGCGACAATCACGACGAGAAGGTAACGCATGATCGCGTGGATCGGCGGTTGCTGGATCGCACGATTCGCGAGGCGTTGGCGGTGGTGGACGAGGTGCGGCCGCACACGCTCTTGCGAGGGCGGCGGTTGATGGCCTTAGCAATGGCTGGCGTGGCTGCTCTGGCGAGTATTGGCGGGCTAGCATGGACCCGGCCAGCCATCGCTGATTTGTGGGTGCGTCGGATGGCGCTCTTCAGCGATGAACAGTGGCCTCGCCGCGCACACTTGTCTCTCGAGGGCTTTGTCGAGGGCCGCCGAAAGGTCGCAAGGGGCAGCGATGTGGACATCATCGTGAAGGCAGATGCCCGCCATGAGATCCCTGCTGCAGTCGATCTGCGCAGCCGGGGATCGGCTGGCTGGCGGAGCGAGCGGATGGGAATGCGGGGCGGCATCATCGCCGAGGCACAGAGTTTTGGTCATGTGCTCAAGGGCGTTACGGAAGATCTGCTGCTGGAGGTTCGCGGAGCCGATGCCCGCCTAAAAAACTTCCGAATCGTTGT
Organism: uncultured Planctomycetaceae bacterium; assembly: GCA_903877395.1. Lineage (GTDB taxonomy): Bacteria > Planctomycetota > Planctomycetia > Pirellulales > UBA1268 > BAIKAL-G1-2R. The sequence continues at coordinate 210 of CAIRDU010000324.1, read as the reverse complement.
GGTCGATGCGCCCGCTCTCGACTCTCTTCAGATCAGCTACACGTTGCCAGACTATCTTGGAGGCGGAACTCGCAGGGCTTCTGCCTCCAGAATTGTGCAGATTCCACGAGGTTCCTCCGTAGACATCGATTGCACATCGACGAAGCCCTTGGCAGCGGCAACGCTTGTCTCGATTGAGGGTGGCCAAGAAGAGAGCTTGGCCACCCTCGC
>CAIRDU010000323.1 GCA_903877395.1 uncultured Planctomycetaceae bacterium | reverse complement strand
TGTTCGGCGTGCAGATATCGACCACATCGATATCGGGCGCGGCAACGAGCTTTTTCCAGTCGCTCTCCACTCGCCCATAACCCCAACGGTCGGCAAAAATCTGCGCTTTTGCAACATCCCTCGCGGCCACTGCCTGAAGCACAGGATGGTATTTGAGGTCGAAGAAATCGCTCACCCGCTTGTAGCCATTGGAGTGGGCGCGACCCATAAAGCCGTAGCCAACCATGCCGATGCGGAGAGGTTGAGACATTTGTCAATCCTTTTCAACAATTAGTTCCAGCCGTGGGCGTTGCGCACGGCCAGCATGGTTTTGAGAATCGTGTTCCACGTGGCCGGTTTTTCGAGCGTCGCGTTTGGAAACATGCAGCCGTCCCAGCAGATGTGCTGGAGGCCACGCTCAGCCGCGCCCTCCAGCCAGTAGCCCGCGCACTTCACAATATCCAACTTGCCGCTGGGATCATCCGCCGGGCAGTGCTTGCCGGTTTTGTCATGGGCTCCGGCGCCGTGGACCTGGCCGTCGTTTTGAGCCACGTGGAAGTCGATCGTCCACGGACGAAGTGCGTCGGTCATCTGCTTGTAGGCAGCCCAGAATTCTTGGTCGCTGTGGCCGGGTTGTACCAGGGCGTGCTCCGGAGCGTTGAAGCCCAGCAGGTAGAGATACGTGTGTGCTAGATCCGCCTGGAAGCCCAGCGTCTCGGGCATCCCAACCTCCTCGAGCAAGTCCAGCATGTCTTTCCACGAGTGCATGCCTGCCCAGCAAATCTCTCCCTCGGCAGCCAGCCGTTGGCCGTGGTGAGCGGCAATGGTTGCAGCTTCGCGAAACGTTGCGGCGATCTTGGATGTGTTGGCCCGTGGATTCTCTCGCCACTTGGCAACCCCAAACTCTGCCGAATCGATTCGGATTACGCCGTATTTTCGAACGCCATGCTTCTCAAAAACATTCGCAATCCGGCAGGCCATTTTTACGGCGGACAAAAATTTCTCTTTTGCTGCCGCATCGCCCATGGCAGAATCACCTACCGTGCCCGGCCACACTGGTGCCACGAGCGAGCCTATAGCAAGGCCGTGGCTAGCGATTGTATTGGCGATCTTTGCGAGTTCTGCATCGCTGGCCTCAGGGTTGGTGTGTGGCAAAAAAAGAAAGTAATCGATGCCATCGAATTTCTGGCCATTCACGTTCGCGGCAGCTGTTAACTCCAGCATCCGTTCGAGGCTGATTGGTGGCTCTTGCCCATCGCCGTCCCCCTTGCCAACAAGGCCGGGCCACATGGCGTTATGAAGTTTGGGGAGCGTGTGTGGAGATGTCATTGGTTTTTCCATCCAGATGTTCTGTTGTGATCGAGCTAGTTCTTCCCGCCATGCATCGGCAGATCGCCATGGACATCCGGCCCAAAGTAACGCAGTGCCACCAGCGGCCCTGGGCCTGTGTTGGCCACCTCGTAACCGGCCGTTGCAGCCTCGGCTGAGATAAAGAGTTCGTCGTGCGTCATCTCGCCAAACCGAATCAATGTCGGTGTTGCAACAGCATGAACGCCCACCCGGCCCTCGCCCTGCACCGTGATCCAGCCGCTGGCGCCAGCATCCTGAATGGTGATCTTCGCGCCAGGATCGAGCGTCAGTTCCTTTGCACTGAAGAGTTGCTGGCCGTCTACACGACCGTAAACGACCCAGCGGTCGCGAGCACCTCTGTCAGAACGCTTCTCATCGAGGATCGGCTCGAGGTAGTTGTTCTGCTTGAAATGGGTATCGACGTTCTTGCTCCAGTCCAGTTGGCCAATGATGAAATCAAGGTCTTGG
>CAIRDU010000322.1 GCA_903877395.1 uncultured Planctomycetaceae bacterium | reverse complement strand
CCCGCCTGCAGGTTAAGGGGTAGAGAGTGAGGCCCCACTCGGAGATGAGCGGCAGCATGGATGCTCGCCGTCGCTTCGAGCAGATGAATAGGTTGATTGCGCAAGAGAGAGCCTTGCTGCGGTCTCAAACGATTCTTTTCTGTCAGTCAATCAATCGGTTTTTCACCCGTCCAATCGCTCCCGGAAACGGTTCGGATTCTCAGCCCCCCTAAGGATCTGGACCGTTCCGGGGGCCCTTTGGGGCCCCGTGATCGGGGCGAAAATTCGTTCGGACGATTCTCTGGTCTGGACGCTTCTCTGGGCACTTCGTTTCTGTACCGCTTAGAATGAGGTCATGCCTCACGCTGCTCCCCCCCCTGGTGCCGAACGTCTGCTCCGCTGGATCATGGGCGGGATTGTGCTATGGGGTGCATTCCACGCCCTCGGTGCTTGGACGCTCAACCACGACGCCCGCCGGCCGCTGGTTGTGCTGGCATGCGTGGCCGCCTTTCTTGGATTTTGGTTGGCCATGCTGGCCTCTCGAAATCGACGATGTATGAAAGAACGTGGACAGACAAACGTCTTCGAAACGGCCTCCTCCTCTCACCGTTCAATTCCAAAGGAGTGACTTCATGCCAATCAGCCTCGGCTCGAGCCTCGATAATGGCTTGGTCCCCATCACTCCAGGCCGGCCTTCTATCGATACCGAGCAGAGCGTCACCGGACTCTCGATTGGCCAGTACCTCATCCGCCGCCTCTCTGACTACGGCATCAGGCACGTCTTCGGGTTGCCCGGCGACTACGTGCTTTCCTTCTACAGCATGCTGGAGCACAGCCCGCTGGACCTCGTGAATTGCACGCGAGAAGATTGCGCCGGCTATGCTGCTGATGCCTACGCACGCGTCAACGGCATGGGGGCTGTGTGTGTGACCTACGGCGTCGGAGGCCTCAGTTTGGCCAACTCAATTGCCGGTGCCTACGCAGAGATGAGCCCCGTTGTGCTGATTTCCGGTGCCCCAGGTCTCCGGGAGCGAATCAACAATCCCCTCCTCCACCATCGCGTGCGGGAGTGGCACACGCAACTGGATGTCTTCGATAAAATCTGCGCTGCGAGCCTCGAGATAGCAGATCCTGTCACGGCGTTTCGCGATATTGATTTCCTCCTCGACACAGCCCACCGCACAAAGCGGCCCGTGTATCTCGAACTGCCTCGCGACATGGTCACCATCGTGCCTGAGCAGATTCGACCCTATGCATGCCCGCAGCAAATGAGCGACCCAGACGCGCTAGCCGAGGCTATTCACGAAGCCGTCCTACGCATCGAACAGGCAAAGAAACCAGTGATCATCGCTGGCATTGAACTGCACCGCTATGGCCTGCAGGCCGAAGTCGTGGCGTTGGCCGAAGCATCCAAGATTGCCGTGGCCGCAACGCTCCTAGCAAAGAGCGTTGTGAGCGAGGTGCATCCGCTCTATATCGGCCTTTACGAAGGGGCGTTAGGTCGCGAGGAAGTGACGCGATTCGTCGAGGATAGCGACTGCGTTATTCTGCTGGGCACCCTGCTGACAGACCTCGATCTGGGCATCTTCACAGCCAAACTCGACGCATCGAAGAGCATCTTTGCCACGAGCGACGAACTCCGAATCAGCCACCACTACTTCCATCACGTGCTGCTCGCGGACTTTCTGCGAGCACTTGTCGCTGCCAAGCCGCGAGCCGCCAAACGCACGCTCCCGACGAGCCCCGCTGTTGCAGCGGGGCCGTTTACCCTTGCGCCCGATCAGCCAATCACGACCACCCGCTTGGTGCGCCGCCTGAACGAATCCCTCGACGACCGCACCATTGTGATTGCCGATGTGGGTGATGCGCTCTTTGCCTCCAGCGAATTGGTTGTTCGCGGCCAGACTGAATTCATCGCGCCTGCCTACTACACATCGATGGGATTTGCGGTGCCAGCCGCGCTGGGCGCACAGACAGCTAGGCCCAACCTCAAGGTGGTAGCGCTTGTGGGCGACGGAGCTTTTCAGATGACAGGCATGGAGCTTTCCACGATCGTGCGAAGGAAATTGCCTATTACGGTGATTGTGCTCGACAACAAGGGCTACGGCACCGAGCGCATTATTTTGGACGGGAGCTTTAACGACATCAATCCGTGGGAGTATCAACTCCTTCCGCAGGTGCTCGGCGGTGGCACGGGCTACGAGGTACGCACCGAAGGGGAATTTGATCAGGCACTGGAAAAATCATTGGCCGATACTTCCGGCATGAGCTTGATTCGCGTGCATATTGGATTGAACGATCGGAGCACCACACTGGAACGTATCGGACAAGGCCTTGCCAGAAAGGTGTAAAGCGGGGCATGGCACGCAAAGCGTTGCTCAGACTTACTCGCATGTTTGCTGCGAGTGCTTTGTGGGGTGACGTCATTTGACGTGTGTGGCCGGACGATTGTTTATCAATCGGGGGGCCGCAGTTGCGTGCTTGAGATATCCGACCGAAAATCCTCCTGTGACACGAAAGAGCAGATGTCCCGGAGTGCCTGCGGCATGGGCCATTGGGATGGCTCCTTGAACGCGCCATCGGAAACGCGGCCAAACACGATCAACCTGCGGGCGTTGGCTGCGATCTGCTGCACGGCCCGCGCAGCCGCATCGGCAGAGCCGCCGTAATACTTCTGGTCAGCCAACCGAACGAACGTGTCGGCCCCCATCACAAACGTGCTGTCGGGAAAGAGTGCGACCTTCTCCACAAACGTCGGGGCGTGCGTCAGCCAGAGTGGCCGATCTATGAACTGCGTGAGTCGCGACCGCAGTTCGACGCAGTCGAGCGAGGGCTTGTCGACGTTCTGAATTGAGAGTTCGTATTCCACCATTTGCGCTGTGATTTTTTCCGCCAGGCGAGCCATGAGCCGGTGACCTTCGTGCAGTGGGTCGAATGAGCCAGGAAAGAGCAACCGTCGGGTTGTCGTATTGCCTGCAGGACCGACAGCTTTTTCGGTGTCCCCCTCAATTTTTACAGCTCGCCGCGTGCCGACGAGTACATCCTGCCACGCAGGTATGGCCTCCTCTCGCTGGTGTTCCACTGGCTCGTTGGCCCGCAGTCGATGAGCCACGCTGCGGCCACCAGCGATTGGCTGGCTAGAGGTTTCGCAACACGCTTCCACGAACTGCTCCAGTAAGAGTGCCGCAGCGATCTCCTCTTCCTCGAGGCGAGACCGCGTGTTTTTCTCGAGCACAACTGAAGCCACGCTGGTGGCTTTGAATGTTTGCACTGCCACGACGATGCGGTGCTCGCCTCGCTTCGGAATGCGCGACGCCAAACTGGCCGTCACAGCCACGCCAACGGCTCGCTCAGGCGGGGCGTTGAGTGTGCATGCCCGTTGCCAGGCTGTCATGGCCAGTCGCCTAGCGGTGCGACTCGAGCAATAGGTTTGCTGCGGCCCGCCGAGCAAATGGTCCACCGCTGAGCGGGCATACGGCACAATCGCCTCAAGAACAATTCCGCTTGCGCCAGGTGTTGTGAGCAGGTGTGCGATGGCCAGAGAACCGCCGCCGGTGGAGACAATCACCGCGAGTGAACCCGCCGCCATCAGCGAATCGACGAGCTCAACTGGATCGGGAAGGTGCATGGACATTGGGGAGCGTATAAGCAACAGGGGGAATGGATCGTGAACTACAACAGCCGGCTAGACACTGCCGCATGGCGTCACTTTGCAAGTGGTGTTTGCCCTGCTCGCCAAGCCTGCCCTGCTTTCCACGCGATGGGCACTTTCAAAAAGACGGCTTCAGCCCATCTCATATGGAAGCCGATTGGTTCAACGGGAGGGCCAAAGAGATGATACCGCAGCGTGGGCATGAATGCTTTGAGCATAGGGCATTAGGGCGATCAATCTTTCTGTCCCTTCTGTCATTTCTGTCGCCATTGCTGGCCATTGGCCTGTTTGCTGCCAATGGTGGGATCGCTGCCACGGCCGCTGATGGGCACGATCAGGGCAGCGATGCCACCGCGGCCTCGCTGCCATCCACAGCACCTCGCCGTGTGCCGCGAGTGTTCGCGATGCAAGGGATTGCACCGCGTTCGGCAGCCCAACCCCCAATCCAACTCGCGGGCATCGACACCCCGGGCGACCCCGGGTTCACTCCCTCCTCGGCTGCAGACTCGCCCACGGAATCGTCGGGGCCGTTTGATACTGCTCGCAGCGATCTTGGCGAAGACGATGAGCTTTCTACAAGGCGATCTGAATCGTCGGCCATCGATGGCCGCCAGCAGCGACGCCGCCTGGAGCCAAACGAACGTTCCCCCGCCGATCTTTTTCCAGATCCGCTGCAGAACACACCCAAGATCGATCCTTCCGCGACAGGCCGAGAAGCCGAAGAGATTTTGGCCGAGAT
>CAIRDU010000321.1 GCA_903877395.1 uncultured Planctomycetaceae bacterium | reverse complement strand
TCCAGACTGATGACGATCTTTTTCCAGAATGCATCGCGCTGGAAAAGCGTTTGCATGACCTGAAGGATGCGGGACTCATCAACCCATTTTTGCGAGCCAACGAGCGAGTCCACAACCGTATGGCCCGAATTGATGGCCGCGATGTCGTAAGCTTCACGAGCTTTGACTACCTCGGCCTGACAGGGCATCCCGATGTCACACGGGCCGCGAAGGCCGCGATCGATCAGTTTGGTTGCAGTGCCTCCGCCAGCCGAATGGTGGGCGGCAACAACACGATCCTCGATGAACTCGATCTTGAACTGGCACGGTTTCTGGGCACCGAGCGGGCGGTTGTGTTTCCCTGCGGCTACGGCACCAATGCCTCAGTGTTCAACCACCTCTTCAACGCCGAAGATCTCATTCTCTACGATGAACTGGCTCACAACAGCATGGTTCAGGGGGCTAGCGCCTCCAAAGCTGGAATGCGATCATTCCGTCACAACGACTATGAGCAACTTGACAGCTTACTGCGAGATCTCCGCCCAAACTACCGTCGCGTAGCCATCGCTATCGAGGGCGTGTACAGCATGGATGGCGACTATCCTGACCTGCCTCGCTTTATTGATGTCAAGAAAAAACATAAGGCGTTTCTCTACGTCGATGAGGCACATTCGCTCGGCACAATGGGCCCGGGTGGCCGCGGTATTTGTGATTTCTTTGACGTTGATCCGGCCGACGGTGATCTCTGGATGGGTACGATTAGCAAGGCGTTAGGCGCGGGTGGTGGCTATCTTGCCGGCCGCGAAAGACTCGTGCGTTACCTGGGCTTTACAACGCCTGCATTTGTATTTTCAACCGCCTGCTCACCCCCCAACGCCGCTGCTGCGTTAGAGGGACTGAGGGTAATTCAGCGGGAGCCGTGGCGAGTGACGCGGTTGCGAGAGCGGTCGGAACTCTTCCTTAAACTGGCGGCTGACTGCAATCTCGACACGGGTCCCAGTCGCGACACGCCTGTGATTCCAATTATTCTGGGTAGTTTGTCGCGGGCTATTCTGGTCTCGCAGTTACTCTTGGAGCGAGGCATCAACGCTCAGCCGATCCTCTATCCGGCCGTGCGGGAAAGTGCCGCACGGGTGCGGTTTTTTCTGACTGCTGAACACACTGAAGATCAGATCGTGCACGCGGTGGAGGCCCTTGCCGAGGTTGTGGCGATCAGCAAGTCGATGGGATAGACGAAGTCCCGTCACCCGGGCAGCAGTTTTCGCAGCACGAATGGCAAGATGCCGCCAGCACGAAATTGATCCAACTCAACGGGTGTGTCGATACGCACCAAACAGGGGATCTCCCGCACGATCATCGAACCGTTGCTGTCAGGCCGTGTTGCCTTCACGACCACGGTCGAGCGGGGGCTCAAAGATTCAAACGGGATGTCGAACGTCTCCTCGCCAGTGAGGCCCAACTGCTGCCATGGCTCAGGCAGTACCAGCGGCAACACGCCCATGCCCACTAGGTTCGATCGGTGGATCCGCTCAAAGCTTGCGGCCAGTACGGCACGCACTCCAAGGAGCATGGTGCCCTTGGCCGCCCAGTCACGCGAACTCCCCGTGCCGTATTCGGTTCCAGCTAGCACCACCAACGGTGTGCGAAGGGCCTTGTATTGCATCGCCGCGTTATAGACGGGCATCACTTCCATGCCAGGGAGCAGACGCGTCACTCCACCCTCCGTGCCAGGCACGAGCAGATTGCGGATGCGGATATTTGCAAATGTACCGCGAGTCATCACTTGGTCGTTGCCGCGTCGTGCGCCGTAGCTGTTGAAGTCCTCTAGCGCCACGCCGTGCTCGATCAGATACGTTCCCGCAGGACTCGACTTGGCAATGCTGCCTGCCGGAGAGATGTGATCGGTCGTCACGCTATCACCCAGAGCCAACAGCACCCTCGCGTTGTGCACGCTCTCGGGTGCCCGAGGCGATCGGGACAACTCTGCGAGAAACGGCGGTTCCTGAATGTAGGTACTCGTGGGCACCCAGTCGTAAAGTTCTCCGGAGCCTGCTGGCACGGCGTTCCACTGCGGATTCGATTGCCAGACGTTGCCGTACCGCATGTGAAACTGTTCGGGGTTGACGCTCTCCTCCACCGTACGTCGCACCTCCTCAGCCGTGGGCCAGATGTCGCGGAGGAAAACGGGCATGCCGTCCTTACCGTTGCCGATTGGTTCATGCACCAAATCGATATCTGTCGTGCCAGCCAATGCGTACGCCACCACAAGCGGAGGGCTAGCCAGCCAATTGGCCTTCACCAATGGGTTCACTCGTCCTTCAAAGTTGCGGTTGCCCGAGAGAACGGCCGCAGCAACCAAATCCCCCTCGTGGACGGCCTTTGCGACCTCCTCCGGCAGCGGCCCGGAGTTACCAATACATGTCGTACATCCGTATCCAACTGTCTCAAACCCCAACGCGTCCAGATCCTTATTCAGCCCCGATCGCTCGAGGTAATCCGTGACCACGCGAGAGCCTGGGGCAAGGCTCGTCTTTACCCATGGCTTTGTTGCAAGCCCCTTTGCCACCGCCTTTCGAGCCAGAAGGCCTGCGGCCACCATCACGCTTGGATTACTTGTGTTCGTGCAACTCGTAATGGCCGCGATCACAACAGAGCCGTGGTGAATCGTCGAGGAGCGACCGTTCTGATGAATGGTTCCACTACGCGCAAGTGCCGCAGCATCCAGGGCGAAGCCTCGCTTCGCCGTCGGAGCTGTAAGCGATTCGGCAAATATTTTTTTGACGTCTGACAGGGCCACGCGATCCTGCGGCCGCTTTGGCCCAGCGAGGCAGGGTCCCACGCTCCCGATATCGAGCGACAAACGTTTGGTGAACTCCGGAATTGGCGACGCTTGCGTGCGAAAAAGGCCCTGCTCCTTCATATAGCGTTCCACGAGCTCCACCTGTTGATGGGGCCGCCCCGTGAGCCGCAGATAGGCCAAGGTTTCGTCATCGATCGGAAAGAACCCCATCGTAGCGCCATACTCGGGCGCCATATTGGCGATCGTGGCCCGGTCAGCCAACGTCATTCCAGAGAGCCCTGCTCCGAAGAACTCAACGAACTTCCCAACCACTCCTTCGCTTCGCAAAATCTCTGTGACTGTCAGGACCAGATCGGTGGCTGTTGCGCCAGCCGCTAACCGGCCAGTCAGTTCGAAGCCGACCACTTCTGGAAGCAACAATGAGAGCGCCTGCCCGAGCATCACGGCCTCGGCCTCAATCCCTCCCACGCCCCAGCCGACGACACCCAAGCCATTGACCATCGTCGTGTGGCTGTCTGTGCCAACCAGCGTATCGGGCACAGCCACCTTCAGCCCGCTCTTGCCTGCCGCAGGATCGTCTCGAAGAAAGACACAGCCGGCCAAAAACTCGAGGTTCACCTGATGCACGATGCCGATGGCTGGCGGCACGACGCGGAAGTTTTCAAACGCCTGCTGACCCCATCGCAAAAACGCATAGCGTTCGGCATTGCGCAGAAACTCTATCTCGACATTTTTGTTGAGCGAGTCCGCCGCCCCAAAAAAATCGACCTGCACGGAGTGGTCGATGACTAGGTCGACCGGCACGAGCGGATTAATCTTTTTAGGATCTCCGCCCAATCGCCGCATGGCCGTGCGCATGGCAGCCAAGTCGACTACGCACGGCACACCAGTAAAATCCTGCAGCACTACGCGGGCAGGCTTGAACGGAATTTCCGTCTCGGCTGGACGGGCGGCATTCCACGTGGCCAGACTGCGCACGTCTGCTTCAGTCACCTCATAGCCGTCGCAGGTGCGCAACAACGCCTCCAGCACAGTGCGGATGGAGTAGGGCAGTCGGGATGTGTTGGTGATCCCAGCGTCGTCCAAGGCCCGCAATCGGTAGAGCGTGGCGGGGCCGGAACCGGTCTGGAACGTGGCCCGAGCGGAAAATGGGTCAATACGCTGAATGGGCATTGGGCAAAACTCTCACTGGTGTGGTTTCATGGGATCTCAGAATGCGGACGCTCAGCGGGTAGCGTACCCAAATCACGGAATGTCGAAACCGTTCTCGAAGCCTGCTGTCAAAACCGGAGACCACAATGAACCCCAAGCAGCCACGTGTCCGGTTCAAAATACCTGCCCCCAGATATCCCAAAGAACCAGAGGAACACACGTTAAATACGCGTTTTTTGCGAAGACACAAATATTTTTTGCAGGGGATTCGACACGGAGGGGTTTCAAGGGTATCTTTGGGGTGTCAGAAGGAAGTGGGCGTTGCCCCAAACACTCGCAACAAAAAACAATTTAACAACGATTCTCTTCAGCGGCTGGTCCCCCCCCCCAAAGACCCACACTTCTATAGCCGCTACTCGGGCCCGTGGTTTCCCCAAACCGCGGGCCCTTTTCTTTTTTATAAGGGCATTTTTTTCGCATCGCTGATTCTTGGGAGACACTAGGCAGACGTGTCTCTCAAGAATCAGCGGCTCAATCCCCACGATCTTGCGTTTTCCTTGAATGCAGTCGTTCCCCGTCCAAGGATTCAGACCAGACGACTCCGTGCAGGCAGCACGCAGGGAATACGCATCGCTAAGGAGGGCGATATGAGAAACTTCAACTGGAACACGGTCATTGGGGCGTTGATGCTGGTTCGGCTCGGCCAAGAACTGGGAACCGAGTCCCAGATCGCTCGGGCCATTCATGACCTTGTCAACGCCGTACTCGTCGTATGGCGATAATGCAGCCTCGCGGCGACTGCACGGCACCCACCTATTGACAGGGTGTCCCCCTCTGATAAAAACAATCTCTCAACAGAGCATGAGAGCATGGCTCTTCCTTGCGATTGTGATCGCGTAAGCCAGATGTGCGTTTTCGGAAGACTTTTCGTTCCCGAATTCTTTGGGAGGAAATCGACGCTGTGGGTTCGCACTCGGTGAGTCGATCAACGGATGGATCGGCGAGCGAGCGTCAGGGATGGCATCGACGCGTTTGGCATTCGCCGTGGAGCCTTTTGCTCGTTGAGTGCCTAACCGTTTTCCACTTTCGACCCATCCCACTTGCGTGCGCCACAGAGATTCTCATTCTGAGCCGGAGTGGCACAGGGTTCACGCAGACATTCGATGCACTTGGCACTGGCACAGCCACCGTCATGCTCCCCACCGGTTGGGATGTGCGAACGGGGGCCACCCCCACATCGCTGGGCGTCGGTGTGCCTTCTATCGTGAAACAAACGTGGGGTGACAATGCCAAGGGGTTTATCAACACGGCCTCCACGACCGACCTCACCAGCAGTGCCTCCACAGAAGCACAGGGCACTTCCGTTCATCGTGCGTTGGGCGTGCGATTGGCCAGCGACTTTGGCGACCCCGGTGCCGCCTTCTGCCTCAACTTTGATTCCACCGACACACTGCTGCGATATTGTTCGATCGACCTCCTGATGCTCTCCGTCCAAGGCCGATCCACGGCGTGGGCTCTGCAATATGGAATCGGCGTAGCCCCCACATCGTTCACGACCATTGCCACCTGGAACGACCCTGGCACATGGGGGGCGACGCCCATCGTGCTTGGCTCTACAGCACTGTCGGCTATGTCCTCGCAACCGAGCGTCTGGCTCAGGTTGGCGGCGTCTTCAGCTTCCACGGGCACTGGCAGTCGCGACACAGTTGGAATCGATACTTTTCAGCTCGCGTTCGTGCCCGAGCCTGCTGGCATAGCCTTGGCTATTTCCGGTGCGATCTGTTCCTTCGGCCGCCGATGGCGGCAATCGTTGTGGGTAGGATTGTTTGTACTGCAACGCACGCAGGTCCGTGCTGCCGGATTCAGCTATGGAGGGGTTTGTCAACCGGTGCTGCTTCGCTCAATCCTATCGCACCTCCTCGGGAACTGGTGGGCTCGTGAATCGCAGGCCCTTCCACAGCCAGAGCGGAACGAGTCCACCGGCGGGCCACTGCTCGGGATTGTTGGTTGGACTTTGACATCGAGGCACCCTCATGGGGGCCATGCAGCTATTCGAAACCACGAAGACGTGCTCCGGCCCCATGAGATCGCGTACGCAAGGATCGGCACCCATTCACACTCACGGAGTCTGACCGTTGAGCCCATGTCCCATAAATCCTGTCGAGCTGCCGAGCCTCGTGCCTATCCCCGAGGGCCAGTCGTCGCTCACTCGTCAGGCCGCGACTGGTTCGCGGCTCTTGTACCGTGCGCTCTTTCATATGAGGGTCCACATCAGGACCAAGAGTTTACTCGTGACGGCCACGGCTGCGTCGGTCTTGACGATCCTCGGCTAGGTCTTCTTGAACCCGCCATCGCAACGGATCGCCGTCCAGATGGCTTGCTGCAATCCCCTGCGGAGATCGGGTGCACCGGTCTTCGAGATGTGACCGAGCCAGCTGGATTTGCCCGAGGCATACACCATCGAAACGAGTATCACATAGCGGCAGAAGGCGCCGATTTCTGCGATGGCCGTTGTCGCCGTCATGAGCCCCACGCCCGGAAGCGATTCGAGGATCGTGCGGAGACCATCGAACTCGGGAGCACGCCTCAACTCGCTGATGCGACGTTCGCTCTGAGCCTGGTCCTGCTCGATCTCCGACGCCAAGAACTCGCAGGTCCGCTCCTTGGACTTACGGGCTCTTCTTTCAAAAGAAGGCTCCCGATCCTTCGCGGCCCCGACACACGCGGTCAGCGTGTCCTTGCGAATGTCGATGCCAACGAAACAGACCACGTCACTTCGAGCAATCCTTGTGAACTCCATAGAGTGGATCGACGCATACTCTTTCAGAGACAAGGTCGCTGTAACACCAGCCTCCGACTCCTACATGGTTTCACGCTCGTTGAGTTGCTGGTTGTCATCGCCATCATTGGCACGCTCGTCGGGCTGCTGCTCCCGGCCGTGCAGGTAGTGCGAGAGACGGCGAGACGGTCGCACTGCCAAAACAACCTTAAACAGATCGCTCTTGGGCTCTTGGGCTACGAAACCTTCAACGGCCGATTTCCTCCAGCGGCAATCGTGAGCGAGGGTGACAACACAGCCGCCTGCACCGGGTGCTGGAATCCGTGGGCCGAGGCGCAGTTGACATCCATGATGATCGCTGGCACCAAGCATGGCACGAGCTGGCTGCTCGAAATACTCCCCCATATCGATCAGGCAACAGTCTTCAATGCGTGGAACCGGCAAACCAACGTGCAGGGGAATGCAACCCTCGCCCAGACCGACATCCCGATGCTCTATTGCCCCAGCCGTCGCAGCAGCATTCGCACGTCAAAAGATGATCATAAAATGCTGGTCGTCGCAGCCTGGCGAGGGGGCGGCACTGACTACGGCGGCTGCTACGGTCGCCTAGATGGCTTCAAGAATGACACAATCGCCGATCATCGCTTTGCTGACCGTGGCACGCCCATCACAGGATCGACTGGGAAAGCAGAAGGCCTGCTGCTTCCCAACACAGGCGTTCCGATAGCGACGGCAAGAGATGGGCTTTCTAATACGATCCTAGTCGGCGAACTCCAACGCCTGCGCCCGATTCCAGCGGCCACGAGTGCTGCCGACACGTACAACCGCACAAGTTACGATGGGTGGGCTGTTGGCGGCGTGGCCACCCTCTTCACCACGTCAACGGACCCCGGCCACACCAATCCTGGCGGGATGAATAATCTCTTCTTTGAGTCTCCAGGCAGCGACCATTCGGGAGGCGCTTCTTTTGCCATGGCTGACGGTTCTGTTGTGTGGCTCAGCGAATGGATTGACGCCAGAGATAACAACGCGATTTTTCCGCTGCTGGGATCGATGCGCGATGGGCAGCCTGTTGGCCTTTCAAGCGTGGGGAACTAACGCATGCAATTCCATGCCCAGTTCTTCGCAAAGCGTGCCACTGCAGGGCTTTGCCTCACGCTGGCCACATGTTTGATGACCGTCGGTTGTGCCCCCGACAACCGCCCGACGCTGGCCACCGTGCGTGGCACTGTCACGCTCGACGGACACCCCCTCGCCAATGCCACCGTACGATTTACCCCCGCCGGCCCAGGCCGCACATCGCAAGGCTCCACAGGCAGCGATGGCTGCTATCAGCTTTTTTATCTCAGAGATATCATTGGGGCCAATCCGGGAAAGCACGCGGTTCGCATTACGACGGCCACGGAGGACAACCATGGCCGAGAATTGCTGCCGGCCTGCTACCATGCAAAGAGTGTGCTCGAGGCCACCGTGCCCCGAGGCACAACGCTTATCAACTTCGATCTTAGGTCCGACGCGAGCTAACCACACTGCAAGCAAACGGCTGCGTCATTCCAGTCCAGTTTCCCGAAGATGTTCAGCCAGAATCCGCTGCACCTCCAAAATCGTCGCGGGCTGATGGTGCACGCGTGTGTGCGTGGCTGGCACCGTGATCTGGCTCACAACCCCCGGAACTTGGGCGCTTGACGCCGACACAATGCAGTCGCCCGGCCCGCTCACAGGCGATTGGTGGGCCGTGCCGATGATGCTATGGGTCGTCACCCAACAGGGCGTGTGCAGGTCTTTTATTGCGCGCAGAATCATCGACTTTGGCTCGAGGATATCGACCGTTGTGGGCAACCGGTTGGTGTAGTCGGCATGGAAGGCACCTGGATTTGACTGCACCACTTCGGTGTGGATCGCTTCGAGTTCTGGGGGCTGCCGAACCGTAAGCGAGGCCACACGGCCAATGCCCAACGAAGCCAATGTCGAGCCGCCGTGAGGCGTGGCAATGTAAACCACACGTTTGACAAATGGCAGCGGCCTAAAGAAATAGCTGGGACCCACTTCTGCTCGCATCTCGGGACGCATCACGATCTGGTCGAATGGTATACAAGCAATGGAATCCCAAAGCGTATTGCCCGGCTCGACGACTTGCAGTTTGGCGTGCAGCCCGCCCATGCTGTGGCCGATGAGCACCATGTTTTTGAGTGCCATATCGATTCCCTCTGGATCCAGCCGTCGCACGGCTGTCTGCAATTCTTTTCGCAGCACAGCCGACGACTGCAGGAACGATGCCCCTGTCGGATAGTGGTAGACCCACGGCTCGTATCGGCGGTGAAACGTGGGCCAGGCACGCAACTCGTTGAGCATGTCGAACCATGTGCCCTCGTCGCTGGCCAGACCGTGAATGAAAACAACTGGAATTCTGGCTTGCACGTGGGGCTCAAGAAATTCTAGACTGGGCTGCGTGTCACCTGCCCCGTACGGCTGTAAAAATCCGGTAATGCCCGCCTGCGGCATGCCCTCCAGCATGTCCAGCAGCGGCGCGGTGAGATCGGCTGCCAACAGGGGCCTTGCCGGACCAATATGTACCGCAGCAATCTCGACTGGATTGGCCAAGTCGAGCACCGATGCTGCAGGATCTCGCGAGAGTGGGCCTGAAAACTTTTGCAGTGCATTTTCATCACCGGGCATCTTGAATCGCAGCACAGCCGTGGCGGCGATCGACTGCCGAGGTGGCGCGAATTCCTCTCTAACGCTCCCCTTTGGCCCAGCGGCCACCCGCACAGACACTGGCAGACCAAATCCACCTCGCGTATGCTGCCGCGAGATCCGCTTGTCACACGGTGGAGGCACAGCCACGATACACTGGATCAATGCGGCGTCGATCGGCATGGCCCGCACCTCCACCGGCACACAGATTGGCTTCCAACGCGATCCAATCCAAAGCCCTTGGCCGCTGAGCCGCCCGTGAAGGGTCGCATTATCAAGCAGACCCTCGAGGGCATCCGCGTAGAGCCCCGCAGCCTCGCACAGGATTTCATGCGAACTCGGGCACGTCCACACGGCATTCCAAGCGGCCTCGCAGGCCGCGTAGAAGCCATCGATGGCGTGCGGGTTGCAATCCTTGGCCATTTCGGCAGACCCTTTGGCATACGCCCGGGACGTCGATAAATAGCCTTTGGCCAATTGCTCCGGCGTGGGTTGCGGAACTGGACTTTGGCCGCTTCCGACCCCGACTGCTTGGGACGTATGCGGAGAAGCCAACGCCAACCCCATAAGGCCACACGCCAGAAGCATCCGCCCTACAAAACCGCGCGATAAAAAACCGAATGTCATCACAAGCCTTTTTCCAACCAACTCGGCTAGCAAATCTGCTCTCAAGTCCATCGACTCGGGGATCGATCACTGTCTTTATCGGTGCTCTCCGCACGCAGGCCGCAGGCATCCATGCATGGCACGGCATTCCATCCCGGACTTCACGAGAGCCCCAACGGACGAACGAGATTGTGGGCAACCTGTGCCGCCTCGGCATATTGTGATGCCTTGAAACGCTTCACAGAATGAACAACTAGAGAGCGGGGGCTCACGAACCGGAGGCCGGGCCACAGCGTGCGAAGTTGCATCGGGAGGAATCGGCAACGAACCAGAAGGCCCTTGAACAGTTGCTCAGAGCCGCGTGACAGCGTGTTCCTCAGCCACAAGCTCAAGATCCGAACTGAGATACTTCACAGTGGCCGAAGGGGCCAGATTAAAATAGACGCGTCCTTCGGTTTTCCAGCGGCCTGCCTCGTAGAGAAATTCCGCAGTTGCAGCCCGAATGTTGGAAACTGCTTCGACCTCTTCCATACCGCCTCCTTCAATGGCTTCGAAGCTCACCTCAATGGCCACCAGCGCCTTCAAACTGCCTGTGTGACGGTCGCGTGCGTAAACGACATCATCGTCAAACTCAACGTCCGTCCAGCGTAAACCGCGGGGCTTGCCGGTAGCACTGGCCTTCTCGATGAACTTTGCCTCGAGTTGCTCTCGCTGACGGTGGAAATCCCGCTGTTCCCTAGCCAGCCGATCTGCCTGCCTCGCAGCACGAATCGGTCTGAGTGCCAGCGCCGTAGCCACGCCAGCAACTACCGCAACAATCAGCGTGGCGGTCATGTACAACGCATTCTCCACGCTTGACATCTCCAGGCATGAATTTCGTGCAGGTGGCTTACCCTTTAGTGTACGACTCCCAGACGAGCAGTCAAAAGCTCGGGATAGATTTTGCTGCTCCGAGTCGATTTCCAGACCGCTAGAACGCCGTACACTGGCGGCCTTCTGACTGGCTGGCAGTTGGAATGATCTCAAAACCCTCATCCAAGCTCGTGGATGCACTCGATCCGAATGGAAATATTTTTGCATGAAAAAGTCTGCTCAAACGCTGAAACGTCCCACCAGACACTGCCCGCCAACGCTAGGAGCCCACCAGTCCATTGCCGGTGGGCTCTCGCGTGCGGTTGAACGCGCCGTGGAAACCGGCTGCCAGTGCCTGCAAATTTTTACTCGCAATATCAACCGCTGGGATGTCTCGCCCATCGATCCCGACCATGCCGCTGCCTTTCGGGATGCCGTGAAAGCAGCCGGCCTCTCGATGGTTGTCGCGCACGACTCCTATCTCATCAACCCGGCCAGCGGCGATCCATCCCTCCGCACCAAATCGATTGACGGACTCATCACAGAGTTAAATCGCGCTGAGCAACTTGGTATTCCGTGGGTGGTGGCCCACCCGGGGGCCGCTGGCGAGCAGTTACCCGCAACGGCTGTAACCCGCGCCGGTGCTGGCATTGCTGAGGCCCTCGACCGCACCCGCAAACTCAAGGCCGGTATCTTAATCGAGACGACCGCCGGCCAAGGCACGTGCCTTGGTGCTACGTTTGAAGAAATCGCAGCATTGCTTGCGCACATTGATTCGATCCCTGGGCTCCGCAAACGCGTGGGCGTATGCCTCGACACGTGCCACATATTTGCCGCCGGCTATGCGCTCGCTCCACGAGAAGATCTCGACGCAACGCTTCATCTCTTCGACACGCTCATCGGGATCAAGCGGCTCGTGGTGATTCACGCCAACGATTCCAAGAAGGAGCGAGGCTCCCGAGTCGACCGCCACGAGGCCATTGGCAAGGGCGCCATCGGACGCGAAGC